>JAPLUR010000100.1 GCA_026397505.1 Candidatus Zixiibacteriota bacterium | reverse complement strand
ATAAAATATTTCTTCAATTCCGGTATTGCCAATGAGGATGGCGGCGAATTTTCCAAGCGACATGTCAAGCAGCGAATTGAAGAGATTATCCATGGGGAAGACCCGGAAAAACCGCTCTCGGACCAGGAAATCTATCAAAAGCTTCATGAAGAAAAAATAATGCTGGCTCGCCGGACGGTAACCAAGTATCGGGAAGAGTTGAAAATCCTCCCGGCTCGATTCCGGAAGAGAATGGTCTGAGGCGATGACTGTCTCCCCCCAGCGCTCCGTCTGGTACCGAGAATAGGAACCGATGATTTATAGGAAGAATCAAATTCAATGGATCGCAATCTCGCTCTCGAAATTGTCCGCGTAACCGAGGCGGCCGCTCTGGCCAGCGCTCAGTGGGTCGGGCGCGGCTCCCAGATGGATGCGGACCGGGCCGCCGTTACGGCGATGCGCCGGTCGCTCGACAGCATCTATTTCAAAGGAAAAGTTGTCATAGGCGAAGGGGAGCGGGATGAAGCTCCCATGCTTTATATCGGTGAAGAGGTCGGCTGCGGAGCCGAACCCGAGGTAGATATTGCGGTGGATCCGCTGGAATGCACCAATTCAGTCGCCTATGGCCGCCCCAACGCCCTGGCTGTCATCGCTATTGCCCCCAAAGGACAACTTCTCCATGCCCCCGACACCTATATGGAAAAAATCGCCGCCGGTCCCAAAGCAGCCGAGGCCATTGACCTCAGCCTCTCGCCCGAGGAAAATATCGGCCGCGTGGCCGAGTGCCTGGGATACAAAATTTCCAATCTCACCGTAGTTATTCTTGAAAGGGAACGCCATAGCGATCTCATTGCGCGGGTGCGCAAGACTGGCGCCCGAATTCATTTGATTCCCGATGGTGACGTTTCTTCGGCCATTGCCGCGGCGCTTCCAGATAGCGGGGTCGACCTTCTGCTGGGTATCGGCGGTGCTCCTGAGGGGGTTCTGGCGGCGGCGGCCTTGCGCTGCATCGGCGGAGCGATGCAGGGACGCCTAGTGCCGCGCAATGTTGAGGAGGTAGAACGAGCCAAACAGATGGGGGTCATGGATATCAATAAAATCTTTACCGTGGATGAACTCGCCTCCGGAAACGGCATTATGTTTGCCGCAACCGGAGTCACCGATGGAGACCTTTTAAAAGGAGTAATCTTTCATCCTCATGGCGCCGTCTCGCAATCGCTGGTGCTCCGGCAGAAATCCGGAACCAGAAGATTTATTCGGACCGAACATCATTACAAGGATGCACCGGTCTATTAACAATAACATGAAAGGAGTTAACAGCGATGAACATCGAAATTACCGCGAGGCATTTTGACCTGACTCCGCAGCTGAAACAGAGCATTGAAAAAGAGGTGATGGGGCTCACTAAATACTTTGAAAATATTATTTCCGCCGAGGTTATTCTGGACGTCGAAAAATACCGCCAGACGGTCGAAATTAAGGCCCGGGTTTACAACGCCGTCATCACCGCCAAGGGTGACTCCAATGATATGTACGCCTCCATAGAAATGGCGGTCGACAAAGTCAAATCCCAGCTCAAAAAACACAAAGGGAAACTCAAAGAGAAACGCCCCGAAAAGATCGATGCGACGGTCAAGAAAGTCACCAAACCGCAGACTAACGAAGATGAGGTCGACGTTTAAAGCTGACGATTATATTGATAGCTTGAAGCCCTCCCGCTCCGCGGGAGGGCTTTTTATTCGAAAGACAGAAATCGAACCGGTAAATAGCCGGCACCGGTTCTTTATCATATCCTGCCCCCCTAAGCCACATCTATGAAAACGAATTCCGACAATTCGGCCGCCCGAAATCTCAATTCCCCCTCCGTCACGATGCGCGCCTGATCTTTGGCGTGGAGAATCTGACCATTAATGGAAATTTCCCCCTTTGTGAGATATAGAAATCCTCTCCGCAATTGAGCCAGATTGAACTTGATTTCGATTCCCGGTTCCAGCGCGGCCAAATAAACACTTGCATCCGTCTGGAATGTCACCGTGCCCGGCAGCCCCTGCCCCGAGGCCACCGGCATAAACCGGTTCATGCGTGATATGCCCTCAAAACTCTTTTGATCATAACTCGGGATTGTCCCACGAACATCAGGGTAAATCCATATCTGATAGAAATGCACCGGCTTTTCGGCCGGGTTGAATTCGGAATGGGTGAGGCCGGCGCCGGCCGACATTCTTTGCACCTCCCCGGCTTTTATCACAGTTTTATTCCCCATGCTGTCCTGATGACTGATTACCCCCTCCAGAACAATGGTTATGATTTCCATTTCGTGATGAGGATGGGTGGGAAATCCGGTCCCCGCCTCGACTATATCGTCATTAAAAACCCGCAAGGCGCCAAACTGGATATTATTCGGGTCATAATATTCGGCAAAAGAGAATAGCCGGTAGGTCTTCAGCCATCCGATATCGGAATAATGCCTTTTTTCGGCCGGAATAACTTGTATCAATTGTATATTTCCTGTTCTTAGGTCTTTTCCAAATGATACGGAGATATATGCCTTTTTTGCATTTCTTTCGATAAGCTGGTCCCCGGCAGGAGAAAGTATAAAATCGGGAAAAATATTCCCACCTATATTATTGAATTCCAATATTGCAGCATCTGAGCGGCCTCGCAACAGAACGAGCGCATTATGGAAGATATTCGAAATTCTCTTAAACTTTTGTGTATCCGTTACCTGAACATGGTACGTTAGGGTGCGGTACGCATTTTGCTTACTGCACTGTACTAAAAATAAGAGTCTCTTAGCCCATTTTTTACTTGACAAATCCCCCTATATTCGGTATAATATACTTGGGTAAGTAGGCCAACCATTTGGATAGGGAGGATGCGGATGATACCAGTTCTAATTGAATCACTGACAGCGTAGCTATTGAAATAGTTATTGCATCGTCGTTTGCGTTTTAGCTCTGATTTTCTGAGTAAACAGTAACTCAAAACCACTTATGGTTTTGGTAACCTAATCCTGCGCCCTTTGCGAGACGCAGAAGAGATTGTAGAGGTGATTAAAATGAAAAGAGTCATCATAATGGCAGTGATAATCCTATGCGTCACTGTCTGGGTCGATGGGTCAGCAATTGCAGCAAGGGTATCCCAGACGTCGGCGAATAACCAGAGTGTTTTGGGTTCCATTTATGGGGCAGAGGCAGACATACCGGATTATCCCCGCCCAACAACATCGCCGGCCGGTGATACAACGATATTAAAGTCAGGTGGGACAATAACTATTGGGCCTGTTCCCCACAACGGAATGAGAGAAATCCCTTGGACTGACATTGAGTCGCCAGGTACTGGTTCAAATGGAGTTGAAAACATAACAAATTCTGCCAATCCGACCTGTTTTGCGGTAAATGCTTATTTTTGGTTAATAAGCGCTTTATGGTGATTGCCATGGTAATAGTGAACGAACATTCATCACTAGAAAAAATCCATAACCTGGTTGAAACCAGAAATTATGGTCAGGCATTGGAGGAGCTTCATAAACTAAGGACTGATGAATTTGATGCTGTTACCTTGGGACATTATTATCGCCTGTTGTCAGCCGTTAACTTGTCCTTCGGCGACTATAATGAAATGTGGATAGATAAAGCCATAGAAATCCTGAAAAACACCGCGGCAAACGGATTATATGCTGATGCAACCTATGTCAAAGCAAGGATAAAAATAGCCAGGGGATTATATCAGGATGCCATAGAACCGCTTATTGAGGCCTACGCTGCTTTTCTCAGAGCCGATGACAAGCAAGGAATGGCAAAGGTTTTGAATAGACTATGCTATGTACATGTCATTTCAGGGAATCTTGAAGAAGCCGCCGAGAATAGTAAGAAATGCATCATACTTTTCCAGAAAATCGGCAGTGATGCCGACGAAAAAGCAAGCAGGAGAAATCTGGCCCAGATTCATATTGTATCAGGTGCTTTTAAGAAGGCATTGCAGGTTCTTGAAAGCCTTAAGCTGGAATTGTCTCCATCGGACCAGACATATCGCTGCCATTTCTACCTGGCTCGTGCCGCTGTTCAAGCCCTGCAGGGCGATACAAAAGAAGCCCTGGCGACAATTTCCGAGATAGATTTACTATCAACAGAACTGAAGCGGGAAAAAGCCCTCTATTATGAATATTTCGGATGGATCCAGATTCTCGATGGCATATTCGACCAGGCCGAAAAGACGCTCCTGACCGGGCTGGACCTGTCTCTTCAGATTGCTCCGGAATCATCCCTGATCTCACAGATCAAACGCCTTCTGGCGGATTGCTGTCTCGGCCGCAAACAGTTCGACCAGGCGCAGAAATATGCCGAAGAGGCCCTGGCGGTGGCTGAGAAAATCGGGGAACGGGTTGAAATCGCTGCCTGCTACCGGGTCTTTGCACAGGTGGCCGAGCACCACCGGCAGGGTGAGGCCGCCCGGCAGTGGTTCAAGAAAGCTATCGACCTGCTTTCCATGATCGGCTCCCGGTATGAATTGGCCCTGACCCGCTATCTGGCGGCGATATCGGGAGTATATGAAAACGGCGAGCGGCTGGCGCTTCTTTATCTGGCCAAGGAATACTTCGAGGCGGAAGAGATACAACCTTATATCGAGAAAATTCTTACCCAGCTGGACACCGCGCCTCCTCCGCCTTTCGCGTTGAAGCATTCCTGCCACGATTGCCCGGTCTTCATCGCCCGGCATCCGCTCAGCCGCAAGATTCGAGAACTGGCCGAGAATGTTGCCCGTTCCGGCATGACTATTCTTCTGACCGGCCCCACCGGCTCGGGCAAAGATCAATTGGCCACGTATATCCATTTTTGCTCCGGCCGAAAGGGCAAGTTTGTAACAGTCAACTGCGCCGCCATTCCGGATAGCATGGTCGAATCGGAGCTATTCGGGCACTGTCGCGGCGCTTTCACCGGCGCCGATCATGACCGGATCGGCCTGCTGGAGGATGCTGACGGCGGGACATTCTATCTCAACGAAATTGCCGATAGCAGCGCGGCTTTTCAGGCCAAACTTCTGGAGGTTCTCGAAACCAGAAATATTCGGCCTCTGGGCGGCAACAGTACTCGCTCGATTAATGTCCGGTTCATAGCTTCCACCAACCACGACTTGACCGAAAGCCTCCGCAATGGCCGCTTCCGCACCGATCTGTATCATCGTTTGAATGAAATACCGATTACTCTTCCCTCTCTGGCCGAGCGCCCCGACGATATCCCGGCGCTGGTGCGGCATTTTCTCACCCGCTGCAATCCGGATTTCTACGACAGTTGCAATTCCGATGACGTCAAACAGCTATGTCAGGTCCTGACCCGGCGTGATTGGCCGGGCAATGTGCGGCAATTGAAGGGCGAAATTGACCGACTGTTGCTGATTTCAAGCGGTGACTTAGCCAAAATGCTTGAGCTTATCAACGATAACCGTCTCTCCGAAAAAGATCTCCTCCTTAAAACCCTCAATGAGACCGGCTGGAATCGCCGCAAGACCGCCCGAATCCTCGGCAAGTCCGAGGGGTGGGTGCGGTCTCATATAATGAAGTACGGTCTCTCACCGAAGGCGGCTGCGTAACTTACGCACCTTATTAGCCCCATCCGCGTAAGTTACGCACCCCAATCGAATCCCCTTCTATAGTGCTTTCACTCTAATTCAATCTATCTCCTTCAATATCATCACATTTGTCATTTCATTCTGCCGCCACTTCTGCAGGCACACCGGTTGATTAACACCCCATCGGAGTGTGTTGATTGACGATGAAGAGAGACCAAGAAGACAGGAGGTGTGTCATGAATACGAAGGGCGTTTTCAATGGGGTAGAGCGGTTCATCTTGGTGCCGGCGGCAATCCTGGTGCTCTGGAGTTTGACCTGCGGTGTGACAGACCCGCAGAGAGCATCTAAAGAACCGGTCAAAGAAACAGTCATTTTGGCCCGAAATGCATATAGTCATGGTTCTTTGCCCAGATTCGCCCCCAGCCTCGGATGGTTTGATCCGGCCACAGAACTTCTCAATCTGATCGATACAAATTCACAATCCAAGCGGATTTGCCCCTATTCCCCGGATAACGATCGTCTGATCGGCGCCTCGGTCTTCTTCAATCTCTCCGATTCCACTTTTTTCTATGAGCTCATATTTATCAGACAGCGAAACACCGGGGCTGTCTCGCCAGGATTCCATTTCATCAGGAAATTCATGAACCCGCAAAGTTTCGAAATTATCTATGAAGAAGATAATAAAGGTCTTACCGCGGAAGACCTGAATGTCTTAACCGAACACTATTCCTTTAAGGGAGGTGAAGAAAATGATTAAGTCAAAGTACGTTTGGATGGCGCTCGCAGTGCTGGTGACTTTTTCGGCCTCAATGTTTATCAGCATGAATTCGCAGGCAGTTGCTCCTGTTTACGGTTCCGCTGACGTGACAAACATCACAATGGGGGATAACATGAATCCGCAGGAGGCGACGCCGGACACTATCTGCCCCAAGACTCCTAGCGAAGTCATCGCATTTCAGAATCTCTGTCTGCAGAAGTGCAGTAACGGGCAAAAGGGGCCCCTGTGCGCGAAATGCAAGAAGTGCCTCTCAGTAGCGCCGCTATTCTAAAGATTGCGAAAGTCTACTCTTTGGCGCCTGCACGAACGACGAAAAATGGAGACCCGGTATGGAATTTATCGGGTCTCTTCTTATTCAAGTCGGGAAATGATATGAATCTCTGCTGCCAATCGACAAAAGCCTACATCTTTTTTACTACTTTTCCGGGCGGCATATCCTTGTATGTTCGGCCGTCATCATGGCATCCCGAGCAGTCCGGCTTGGCATTATATTTTCTATTGGCATGACAATCGGTGCAATCCATCGCCAGATGTGTCTCGTCCAGTTCCAGACCGGTCGCGGCATGCTCAAAATTATCCTGATTCCATCCGCCATGACAGGCCTCGCACTGGTTGCTGAGTCTGGCGATTTTCTTCCCCGTCGGATGACAGGCCTGGCAATCCAGCCGGTTATGATATCTGTTAAGCGCCCAACCGGTGCTTTCATGCGAGAAAGCCGGGCGTTCACGATTATCGTGGCACTTCTGGCATTTGTCCTGACGATGGCAATCGTTGCACATGCCGTGTATCTGCTGTTCACTCTTCACCAGGGCCGCCGGCTTTTGCAGGTCATGGCAGTAACTGCAGTTCTCTTTCTTGTGGCAGTCAACACATCGGAGCCCGAACAGGACAATATGCTCTTTATGCTTGAAAGTAACAATCGGACCGCTGGTCAAAGGCGTATGATAAACCTTGTTAGACGGTTCCGTGATTATCGGGTGGGCAGCCCCCATAATATCGGTCGTATCTGACGCCCCGGATGCCATCGCTTTCCCCTCTGTCGGTATATGACATAAGACACACTTCGTGTCATGACTCCATTCCCGGTGGCAGGAAAGGCACTGCCGGTGATAGGCGCCTTTCAGGCCCGGCTGACGAAGGTTGTTCGGGTTGGCCTGGCCGCCGTGACAATCCTTGCACGGCTGTATCTTATCGGTGGGACTATAGTGATGACAGGTGCTGCATTCCCCCCCCATCTCGGCCATTCGGGCATGCCGCTTATGATTGAAATGAACCGGTTGATAGAGGTCGGCCAGGTCATCCAGAAGCATCGAATCGGGCGCCTCGGAAAGCTTATGATCGTTGGCCGCATGAGACAACGGAAGGCTGGGACAGGCCTTCAGACATTTATTTTTTATGGTTGGATTGTCACACGAATGACAGGTTTTGCAATCCATCTTCGACATTTCCCTTATCGAGGGAACATCGGCAGAGGAAAATTGGAATAGCCCGAAAACAACCATAAGTGAGATAAACTGGAGTAGAATTAATTTGCGCTTGAACATATTACTTCACCCTGCCTAAACTGGTCTGCAAATCATCACTGCGAATCTCCTGTCTGATCGCCTCGCTGATCGGCGTCGATATAACCGGAAAATTCATCACGACCAATCGATAAACCAGAACCAGAGCGCTGATCAGGCCGATGGTCACCAGAACTTCATAAGGCGAGGGGAAATAAGACTTCTCCGCATACGGCGGCTGATATGCGACCAGAAATACATTTATCCGATTGAAGGCAACTCCCAGAATCACCAGTGTAGCCGAAACAAACAGCCCCCGCACCGATTCCCGAACTTTTTTTATCGATAGAAGGATAATCGGTAAAATCACCCCCAGGGAGATCTCGATAATATACATCAGCGATCGAAACGAACCCTCCAGAAGATATGGCCAGGCCTCTCTTATGGTCAGGTCGACCACCTTGGCCACCAGATAAACACCCAGCAGAATGGGCGTATAACGGGCCAGCGAGGAAAGAATCCGTTTCTCCGGCTTCAACCCGAACGAGCGGGAAGCCAGAATCGATTCAAATATCACCATCGGGAAACCGACCGCTATGGCTGAAAGAAGAAACAGAAGCGGCGAAATCGGCGTGTACCAGAGGGGATGCATCTTGGTTGGGGCGATAACCATAAGGGTTCCCAGTGATGATTGATGCAGGCAGGAAAGAACGACTCCGGCAATGATAAAAAGGAATATAAATCGACCCAGAGTTTTGTCAGCCAGAGATAGAGCCGTTTCCCCCAGGCGGTTGAAAACCGCCGGCACCCCGGGGAGCTTCACCCTCCCTTTGATCCGTTCCACCGCAATCGGCACAAATTCGATATAGAGGACGGTCAAATAAATCATCACGCAAATACCGACCTCAAATAGAACCGAATTCCCCTGCCACATCGAGGGAAGCATCGGGTGCCAGACATTGTAATAGCGACCGAGGTCGGCCAGAAGTCCGATAACTACAAAAGTATACCCCAGCATGGCGGTCAGAAGCGCCGGCCGCACCACCACGTGATATTTCTCTTTATGGAAAATTTCGACCAGAGCCGCGGTTGTGAATCCGCCGGCCGCTAAAGCGACACCCGAGGCGACATCAACCGCGATCCAGAGACCCCAGGGATATTGATCGGTAAGATTGGTGGCCGAGCCCAGTCCGAATAGAAGACGATAGGCGTAG
>JAPLUR010000099.1 GCA_026397505.1 Candidatus Zixiibacteriota bacterium | reverse complement strand
CCGATGATCCTCTGGAATGAAAGTCTCCAGCGGCGGCAAAAGCATCATCTCATATCCTAAACGTTCACGTTTTGTTTGCATAAACCTATATAACAAATCCACCCCCTCAAAAAACAAGACTTTTTCAACAGTCCCGAAGTCGTGCGGTTCCGCCATCTTCTTGCACCATCAGTTTTGTAGCTGTGGTAGTTTTGTAGTTTAGTAGGTCAACGACCCCTTAGGGTCTTGACATTGCGCCGCAGGCGCAAATCTCTATAGTAGGTCGGGTTCCGAAATTCCTATGAAAGGAATTGAGAAACCCGACAAATTTGTCTACCGCTTCTCTTGGCTCTCTTCCACAATTTGTATTTCGTCTTCTGTCAGGTCGTAAAGCTCATATACAAGGCGGTCAATCTGGCGGTCGAGGGCAGCGCACCTGTTCTCGTAGTAGCTCTTGTCCTTGTCTGTCTGCGCCTTTGCCAACTGCTTCTTCGCCTCCAGCATCGCCTCCACCTTTGTCACCATCTCGTCGTGCCGCGCTTTGTCGGCGGGTATCGTGAGCTTCATGGGGGGGATCGGAAAGCGTGCGAGTTCGTTCACTTTGAATTGAGGAAAAATTTTCCGTTGGAGTTTGTCATAGGTTTTTTGAAACCACATCGACAACACACGCGAGTTTATCATTCCGAGGAGAAACTTCAGCGAAACAGCATTTCGAGGGGCGAAAATTATCATGCTATTGATGTCATTGTAATAATTCTCGTCTATGTATACCCCGTGTACGACATAAGGTGGGCTTGCTGGTATTTGCCTCACAAGAATTCTTTCACCCGCAAAAGGCACTGACCTTCTCGGCTCCGCAAGCCATTCACCATAGGACAGCCACGCACCTGACCATGATAAGTGATACCGACAGACGTCCTCGCCAGCGAGGTAACGCCCGTAGGTCTTGTTGGCTTTCATACGTGCATGAAAAATGCGCCCCTTTTTTTGCTTGTCCGTCTGACATGGCTTCCCTTTGCCAGTCTGATACGCTTTCAGTCCTGTCGAGACTCTACAAAACTCACTGAGAGGTTTAGAGGCAGATTCAATTTTACCTAAAATCTTCTGGATTCGCTCATCTTTTACCAAACTGATTTGAAGAATGAATTGAGGTGGTTTGAATATAGTGAGTTCTGCGGCGCGTGAAAAAACAATATGTCCGTCTTTCATTTCGCTGAGTCTAACCTTCGTTGCCTTACCCTTTCGCAGGTGCACTATCGCCGTATCCACATTTGCTGCAGCAAAGACTCGGTCGAGAATGTTGACGACAGTAATGTCAGCAGTGTTTTGCAGAAGAAAGCTGCGCAAGGGTGCACAACTATCAATTGTAAGCCAATTATTGGGGGTGATGTAACCGAGCGATGCACCTTGCCGCATTATTGCATGTGAACGCTCCAAAAACAGTCCAAAAGTATTTAATTGGGCACTTTGATGCTTATAGTGCCGATAAAAGTATGCCTTTTCGTTTTGGGTAAGACCTTCATTGCGTGTAAAGATATACGGCGGGTTGCCGACGATGGCGTCAAATCCGCCGCGCTTCATTACTGCGGGAAATGCGTCCTCAAAGTCCATGGCGTTAAGTTCGCGTACTTCGTCATCGACGAGGTCGCGTTCCCCGTCTCGACCTATCAGTGAGTTGCCACAGACGATGTTTTTGCTTAGATCAGGCAGTAGCTTTTTCATCTGCGCGATATGCTCGAAGTCCAGCAGGTATTGGCGGGTGCTGGCTTCCGTCTCTTCCTGCAGCAGTTTCAAGTAGAGCGAGAGCTGGCATACTTCGACGGCCTGGGCGTCAATGTCCACGCCGTAGATATTATTGAGCAGGATTTCCCGTTTCTTCTGCAGCGTCAGGTATAGCTTGCCGTCCCGTTTTATGCAATCGCCTTTGCGCGCTTTGCGGGGGTTCTTGTTGTAATACTGCCCGTGGTAGATCAGCAGCAAATCGAATATCCCCAGCAGGAACGAGCCGCTCCCGCAGGCAATATCGGCAAAACGCATCTTGGCAATCTGGTTCGGCGTCTTCCCGGCAATCAGTTTCCCGACTGTGTTTTCCACAATGTGGCGAACAATATACTCCGGCGTGTAATAGACCCCCCCGGCTTTGCGTACTTCCGGTTTCTCTTCCACCGTGGCCCGCTTGTTGGTGGCGACGATCACCTTGCCCAGGAACCGTTCATAGATAGAGCCCAGGATGTGGATCGGGATGAAGTTGAAGTCGTAGGGCGAATCGCTTCGGGCGAGATGCTGGCAAATGTCGGAAAAGACTCTGTCGTCAACATGAAATTTGGTGCTATCGAGGATATCGTGAGGTCTATATACAATGCCGTTATAGATGTCGTCGAGACGATCGCTGGCGGCGATGAAGTCGCTCCAGGCTTTACCCTTATCCCCCAAGTGCTCCACACGGCGTTACGGTTCGATCCCTTTGTCTTCGAGGAAACGCAGAAATACAAGGCGGTCAAGCGTGCGCTGGGTGAGTTCGGTTAATGTCTCGCTGCTTAGCTCCGGGTTTTTATTCTTGAAAGTGCGGGCCAAATCCTTACGATACTCGTCCAGTTCCGCCAGAAACGATTCGTCAATGCTCTGGTACCCACCCGGGAACAGGCCCCGCTGTATCGCCTTGCCGCGCGGCTTGGGAAGCTCCTTGGCGCGCTTTTCTATCGACCCGTCGGCAACCGCCTCCCGCGAGAACAGCCAGTATATCTCCCCAAATTTTTCATGGTTGGCATAATCGCTATAATGGAACTTCTTATAAATGCGATTCAATGCGGTTTCCATATCGGGTCTATAACGGCAATCGAGCACATTAAAATGCTCAAAATCGGTGAGAACAGCAAGCGGCGTGTTGCTATTCCAGCCGTAACGGATCAGTTGGAAATGGTTCTCCTTTGTCCCTATGTCAACTGATGGCTTCTTTGCCTCCACATAAAACCGCACATCATGAAAATTGGGCGCAAGATAGAAAGCATAGTCGGCCCGCCGCTGACCTGCTGCCATTGCGACACCCCGCTCTACCTTGACTTCCTGTTCATAAGGGTTGCTTTGCCGGTCATGGTTCACATCCCAGCCAAGGGCCATCCAAAACTTATCTATAAAGTCTTTGCGCGCCTGCGATTCTGTGTAATTGCTCGATCTGTAATGCGACTCATTGCGTTCAAAGTCTTTTACCAGAACCGCAATCTTCTCAAATGCCAGATCCATTTCGGACATATTTGCCTGCTTACCTGCCTTCCAGTTTTGTGGGTCAAAACCGCTTTAAACTTAAGTATACACCCCTTGGTCAACAAAATGCAAGGCGAAAGTCTTTCCTTGTTCCATCAGTTTGGTAGGTCAGGTCTCTTGCAGACCTGACACAATTATGTCAGGAGCGTAAAGCTCCTGACCTACCTAAAAATATTCATTGTTCCACTGGGTCTTTGGCCGCCGCCTCTCACTTAACAAAATCACTATCGAACCGATGGTGATTTACCCTTCGCCCCCCTTATATAGAAGGAGTGCTTATTTATATGTCCGTCAGCAAAAAATCACCTAACGCCAATTGTGCCAATGCCTTAAGATCATTCGGTCCAAAAACCGGCCGGGGCGCATCTCCATTCTCCAACTGCGCCACTTTGCCAATTCGCCGCCGGACTAAAAGAAACATTTTAAAAAACGAAGAAACAAACCCAATTTGCCGAACCCCTCCCGACCGCCCAACCCATTATCCGGCAACAAATAAGCAGTTTGGTAGGTCAGGTCTCTTGCAGACCTGACACAATTATGTCAGGAGCGTAAAGCTCCTGACCTACCTAAAAATATTCATTGTTCCGCCAGTCTGGTAGGTCAGGTCTCTTGCAGACCTGACACAATTTTGTCAGGAGCGTAAAGCTCCTGACCTACCTAAAAATATTCATTGTTCCACTGGGTCTTTGGCCGCCGCCTCCGGCGGCGGGCGTGACCCTGCGGCCTTTTGCGCCGTCAAGGAACCTCCTACCTGTTCCGTCAGGTCCTTAATTCCCCCCGCAGCAGCGGGGGGGAATGGTGACCTGACGGCCGGGTGGCATTCCCAGGCCGTTCGCTTCGAGCGCACGGCTTGGGGATGAACTCTTCCACACCCTCTGCAAAATCCACATCGAATCGATGGTGATTTGCCCTCCATCCCCATTATTAGAGCCACAAATGCACAGGTTTATTAATATGTCGGAAAACAAAAAGAGATCAATTCCAACCGGCCTTTCTTCCCAAAACAGCCTATTTTTGTATTTTTTCTACCGGAGGGGGCAAAATGACACTTTTAAAAAACGAAGAAACAAACCCAATTTGCCGAACCCCTCCCGACCGCCCAACCCATTATCCGGCAATCAATAAGCAGAAAGTGATTATGTTTTTTGGAGGCGCAGGAATTCCAATGACAAACCCATTTCCGCCATATTCATGACGCACATATTTTGTGCACATCAGGTTTCAGCCTGCCCGAACTTAACAATATTGGCACGTGCGCCCGCCACGGCGGGAAATGACATTGTATGAGGCAATAACGCTTGAATACCGGATGCAAACGCAAAGGCCCCGCTTCAGCAGGGCCTTTATCTATAGATAAAACAAGTGAGGATGAGGAGTCTTAAACCTGACCGTTTTCGATGCCATACTTCTTTATTTTGTCAAAGAGAGTCGTGTAATCGATTTTGAGCACCTCGGCGCATTTCCGCTTATTCCCCCGCACCTGCCCCAGAATTCTGACAATGGCGGCCTTCTCGGCGGTCATCTGCGCGTGCGCGCCGATCTCTTTAAGGCCGGCTCCCTCACGGAGACGAATCTCACCGGTGGTGGGCAGCCGAATGGCCAGGTGGTCGGGGGTGATTTTTTTCCCTTCCGCCAGAATAATCGCCCGCTCGACGGTATTTTCGAGTTCGCGGACATTCCCCGGCCAATGGTATTTTTCAAGCAGGGCCAGAGCCTCTTTGGAAAGACCTTTAAGCTGCTTTTTCATCTCCCGGCAATACTTGCTGATAAAAAACTCGGCCAGGGGGCGAATGTCATCGCACCGGTCGCGCAGCGGCGGAATTGTTATCGGAAAAACCGAGAGACGATAATATAGGTCTTCGCGGAACAGCTTTTTCTTAATCATATCGGCCAGATCCATATTGGTCGCGGCGATAACGCGGACATTCACCGCCACCTGCTTGGTGCCGCCCAGCCGTTCGAAACTCTTCTGCTGGAGTACGCGGAGAAGTTTGGCCTGCAGCGCGATATCCATATCGCCGATTTCATCGAGGAAAATGGTGCCTCCCTCGGCGATTTCGAATTTCCCCATTTTGCGCGCCACCGAGCTGGTATAGGCCCCTTTTTCGGAACCGAACAGCTCGTTTTCGAGAAGTTCATGCGGTATGGCGGCGCAGTTGATGGCCACATACGGCTTATCGCGCCGGGGCGAAAGATTATGTATGGCGCGGGCAAAGAGCTCCTTGCCAGTGCCCGATTCGCCCAGAAGAAGAACCGAGGTATCCGAGGCGGCGACTTTCTGTATCAGCCGCGAGACCTCTTTCATTTTCTCATTCTGACCGATTATTTCGCTGAATCCGAGATTGGCCGCCAATTCCTCGCGCAGAAGCGAATTTTCGGCGATCAGGCGGCGGTTTTCCAACGCCCGCTCGACTATGACCGTCAAATGGTCGGGGTCGAACGGCTTGGTGATAAAATCATAAGCCCCGTTTTTCATGGCCGCGACGGCCGATTCCACGGTTCCATAAGCGGTCATAATGATGACCGACATATCGCTGTCGATCTCTTTGAGCCGGGTAAGAACCTCGAGACCATCCATATCGGGCATCTTCAGGTCGGTCACCGCCAGGTCATAGCTCTTGAGGTGGGCCAGATCGATCGCTTTTTGGCCATCCTCCACGACATCCACCTGGTATCCTTCCTCACTCAGCGTCTGCGAAAGCATGGTCCGCATGGATTCTTTATCGTCAATAACGAGTATGCTGGGCATTATCTCTCCTCAAATGGGTGCTCTTTGTCCTCTCACTTTGATTTAGAACATGGGCTGATTTCCCTTAATGTATCGGCTTTAGGCCATAATCATGAATATCAAAATTTGCACATTTTTATATAGTGGATGTTACGGTGCAGATTATTGCACTATCCCGGAGAAAAGGCGGGAAAGAGGTGTTATAATGTATAGAGAAGAGTCATTGCCATATGCGCCGGTATCTTAGAGTTCGGGTGAAAACTCCGCCGCAAATGTCAAACTGGTAATAATAGACGCCGTCATCGAAGAAAACACCGTCATTGCTCTTGGCGATCCAGCTGATACTGTATTTGCCGGGGGCATAAGTGGAGTCGACAATATCTCTTATCAGCTTTGTCCCAGAATTATGGACGTCTATTTTCACCCGGCAGGAATCAGCCCCGGGGACTTCGAAATCGACCGTGAGCATTTTGGGCGGAAGGCTGCTTTTCCGATGGCCGGCCCCGGCAGTATCAAGCGGTGAGGTTCGCGGCGGCGGGCCGGTATAGGACATTTCATTGGAATGTCCGCAGGTGATAAGCCCGGTCGCCGGGAATAAGAAAAGTATCAGCAGAAAAACAAGATAAGCGGCTTTCATATGGATATTATACAAACCCGGAAGCAATCGGCCAAGCGGTAATTAAAAAGCCCCGTCAGATAACGGGGCTTTTAGGGCAAAGATGCTCTTCAAAGGCTACTTCAACAGAACCATCTTCTTTGTGGCGCTGTAAATTCCGGCATTGCCTTTATAGAGATAAATGCCTGAGGCAACACGGGAGGCATCCCAATTCACGGTTACTCTACCGGCCTCACTATAGCCGCTGAAATCAGCGACTTTCTGGCCGGTAATGTTATAGATGGTGATACTCCAGCCGGAGGCGACCGGGAGTGTCATCTCTATGGTTGTAACCGGGTTGAATGGGTTGGGATAGTTCTGGCCCAGAGTGAATCCCTCAGGCAGATTCACTTGACCATCACCCATCTCTACCCAGCCAGCGGAAGTGCCCCCTGCCGCGGAGACGCAGAAGTTGTCGAAATCGCAATTGGTGCGGTTGTAACCGCAACCGACCTTGCCGGTTACTGCCGAGGCCCATTTGTACGAGCCTATCGAGGTTGTACCGACCAGGACCGAGACGTTCCCATCGGAGGCACTGCTGACGGTCACATTATACCAGGTGGCGGTAGCAAAGGCATAACTCACCGATTTGCGAGTCGTGGCGCTACCGCTGATCATATCGCAGAAATAGACGTAGTTGTTAACGTCATCAAACTCGATATAACGGTAGTTGGTGGTGTTCGTAAAGGCAAAAAGGATCCTGGCTTTCCTATTGGTTCGACCAGTATTCATCCGGATGTCGCTGGTTATTTTGGGCGTAGTGAAAGTCCCAAAAGGTGAAGTAGTCCGGGCAGTGGTCGTAGTGGAGTTGCCTTTCATATATCCGCCGGTTGCAGTCCAGGTCCCCGACTTGTCGCCCCAGTCGGTAATGCTGCCGTCGGCGAAGTTGTCACAATACTGAGTCACAGTCGTCACCGTGATGTAATTGGTCTTGGTCAGGGTGTTCGACCCGTAGGCGTTGGTGGCTGTCAGCGCGACGGTGTAGGTGCCCGCCGTGGTGTATATATGCGACGGATTCTGTAGGGTTGACGTACCGCCGTCACCGAACGTCCAGGCCCAGCCGGTTGGGCTGTTGGTCGAAGCGTCGGTGAAAATAACCGTCAGCGGCGCGGTGCCTGAAGTCGGTGTGCCTGAGAAGGCTGCTACCGGCGGATCGGTCGGCGGAGCCGTTACGGTGATGTAACCGGTCTTGGTCTCGCCATCGGAACCGTAGGCATTGGTGGCCGTCAGCGTGACGGTGTAGGTGCCCGCCGCGGTGTAGATGTGCGACGGATTCTTCAGGGTCGAGGTGCCGCCGTCGCCGAACGTCCAAGCCCAGCTAGTCGGGTTGTTTGTCGAGGCGTCGGTGAAGACGACCGTCAGCGGCGCGGTGCCCGAAGTCGGCGCACCGGAGAACGCGGCTACCGGCGGAAGGTTGCCAATTGTCGCCAGCGCGGCGCTCGCGTTAACCTCGCCGTAGCCATAGTGTTGATCCCAGCCCGCCGGGCCGAGATCCGTCGCGGTATTTTGCAGAGCTGCCCGCACAGCGTCGGGGGTCATCGAGCCGCCCGCTTTGGAAATCAGTAGGGCGGCTACGCCGGCCACGTGCGGACTGGCCATTGATGTACCATCATAGAAGTAGTAGCCGAAAGTCCCGTAGTTGGTTCCGTCGTGCGTCTGTTGCAGCACGCCGTCGGGATATCCGTCAGCATTCTGATCGACAGTCACATCCCCACCAGGAGCACAGATGTCGATGGTCGAACCGTAGGAGGAATAAGACGGGTATGTCCTATCATAACGAACGGCCGATACCGAGATGCACTGCGTATAAGCTGCCGGATACTGTGGGGCAGAGGTGCCCGCGTTACCCGCTGCACATACGATGGTGACACCCGCATTGTAGGCATAGATCACGGCGTTTTGCAGGGCCGTTGAGCCCGAAGCGCCACCGAGACTCATGTTTATCACCTCGGCGCCGTTGTCGGCTGCGAAGGTGATACCGTTGACGATAGCGGTGTAGGTGCCGTTGCCGGAGGCATCAAGAACCTTTATCGGCATGATGCTGCAATCGAAGGCGACGCCAGCCACGCCGAGGCTATTGTTGGTGGTCTGGGCGATGGTGCCGGTTACGTGCGTGCCGTGGGCGCAGTCATCGTTGGGATGGCTGTCGTTATTGACGAAATCGTATCCGGGGACGAAATGGGTACCGGCCAGATCCGGCGCCTGATAATAAACTCCGTAGTTTTCGTAGGCCACACCGCAGTCGATGACCGCTACAACTACACTTTGTATACCGGTCGACTGATCCCAGGCAGCCGGCATGTTAATCTGCGGCATATGCCACTGATACGAATAGTACGGATCGTTCGGGGTCATGAACGCATGGGCGATATAGTTTGGTTCGGCATATTCCACGTCAGCCCGGTTGCTAAAAGCAGCGACCATCTCTTCGACCGTCTTGTCGGCCGTGATTCTGAGCAACTGGATGCCGATCTGAGCATTGGTTGAGACCAATGAGGTGCCGAGGTCGGCCTGAGCGATGGCGGTCTGCTGTTTGGTTACACCGTCTTTAAACTTCACAATTATTTCGCCCGGGACGTAATCCTGGGTCATCGAGCTGACGCAGGACGGACCAACCTGGAAGTTGGCGTCGTCGCCGGACCAGGCCAGAGTAAAACAGAACAGTACCAATAAACTGGTTACTGTCAAAATAACAGATTTTTTCATTACACTTTCCTCCGGTTGACTTAAGAGGGAGAAGGGTTTAGAAAACTACCTGTAACTTTAAACAATGAGTGAGGACAAAATTATCTTATCTATCACCCCCTTCAAAAAATGACGGCAAGTTTATTCCAGATGTCCATTGCTTGCATCAGCAATATCCTCTGCGATTATGAATATTAGGCCATTTACCCTACATCTATGGCAGATAATTAAGGGTGAGCGGGCGACCGTGTCAAGAAAAAAGGAAAGGGATAAAAGAAAATTCCTGACAGAAACAAGACGGTTTTCAGGGTCTTTTTTTCGGTTGTGAAAATATCAGCCATGTATAAATGCGTTGAGGCCAGTGTGATAGCTGATATAAGCGAGAAATGGATTTTTACGGGTGGCAGTTGCGGCAGGGAGATAAGCCCTGGCGCAAAGCCTCTTCGCGGGCGGCAAAGCGGATGATCTCCCCGGGGCGAAATTTCCGGACTTCGTCACAGGAGGGGCGGTGAAACCGAAGGCTCCCCTTTTTCGACAGATAAAAATCCTCTTTCTGATGGGGAATGGTCCAGATACCGCGGTGGTGATCCATCGCCTCATTCTGGGCGGCAAGGAGTTGGGCGACAATTTCCTTGTCGGGGAGGTTATCCTCAAAAAGATAGAGACCGGCCAGCCCCTGACGAAGGAGCTCGCGATTGAGCCAGACCGAATCGGTATAGAGGTAAGCCAAAAGGCGATCGTAGTTGTCTTTTTTCCTTTTTGAATATTTCAGGGAGACCGTTTTGCCAAGAGCCAGACGGGTCAAGAAGGCGCCGGCTGAATCGGCGAAGGGCTCTCCTTTTTCGGGACAATCAATGCCGAGGAGACGAACAGTCCGGCCGCCGGTCAGGTCAACCGTGTCGCCATCGATAATCCGGATGACCCGGATTTGACCATCGGCAATTTCGGCCGGTTTTTCGCCCAGATAGAAGCGAAGGAGAATGAGGAGAATGATAATGGCCGGGAGAAGGTATTTTATTTTACGAAGCCGCATGTTTGCAATATAAGGTTAAGCCGGCGGCGAAGGGAAATAGAATATTTCGCAGAGCGATGGTTCGGGGTTGTGTGAAAAAGATGAAAGCAACTGACCCGCAGGGTCACGCCCGCATGGGAATGCGGCCTAAGACCCTGCGGAACTGGAATTCTTGGATTTATATTCTATAGAACCCCCGGGGGGAGATTAAAAGCACGAATAAGATTGTCCAATATTCCCCTATAAATTTCATCACCTTCTCCATGACAAACAATGGGGAAAGATACTGGCCTACCCCCTATATTTGGATGATAAATCATTCGATGGCTACCCTTCCCCCTGCTGCGATGGATTTCAAATTGAGGATCAAACTCACGAAGTATTCTAATCAAATCGCGGAATTTATATATTCTACGCTTGGGCAATGCAGAAATCCGAATTTAATAGATTTCTCGGGAAGGGAATACTTGTGATTCTGCGCTTACGGTCTACTGTATTTGTCTCTGTCGGTCTCTCTAAGTTCAATCTGAATAATCTGTTATACACCTCAATAATCTCTGCGGGTGCCGGACGGTCTAATAATGTCGGTTGTCCTTTATGAATGGCAAAACTAATTTGCATCTCAATTAATTCTTTCAGATTATTTACAGCATTTTGGAAATTCTTGCCATATCCCACTATGTCCATCTCTAAGCAATGGGCAGCCCACATATGGTCGCTTTCCTGATAACCCAAGACACGTAAATATATCGCTAAGATTTCTTTGGTTTTCTTAACTTTCATATGATTTGCTCTCTTTTTCATACAAAATCACCTTCCTATTCACTAATATCGGATTCACCCAGCAAAAATTCAAGCCGCCGGAAGGTTTCCTTTGCGCTTTTGTACAAGATGAAGTACGCCAATCGGCAATGATGGGTAATATAATGATTGACTCCTTTCGTCTCTACTGTCACTAAAAATATACGTCGATATTCCCTACAGTCAAGCACAAATTGCAACTTAATTTAACACAAAAATAGCTAT
>JAPLUR010000098.1 GCA_026397505.1 Candidatus Zixiibacteriota bacterium | reverse complement strand
TTGCTCTACCACCTGCCGTTTCAGCTCCACACTGAACTTCCGTTTCGGATTCATGGCACCATCCTTTCCTCGTATCAAAATACCAATCCGTGCCAAATCCTCCTAACCTTTTGTGTCCAGTCTCAGGGGTGCAGTCCAAATTGACCAAGCGGATCTCCGTTCCCGACTTAATTATTTGTAATTCACAGTGTTATGTGTGTGGCAAATTGGGTCTGTCCGGGAAAAAGCGGTCAAAGAGAAATCTCTATCGCCAACCATCCAGGGCGCTCTCTTTGGCGTTGATTGACCGGCTTCCGTCTCTGCCTCAAAAAAATAAAAAAAAGACTTGACAAGCGGGACTCATTTGCTTAAGCTGTTAACGACTGGGTCAGACAACAGAATATACTTCTCGATTCATCACCTCGCGTTTTTCATCTACTGCAAACATTTTTGGGTGTACTTCACAATACTCGCTTTTGAGGTTAGGGAAATATTGTGGCCGCTCCATGGTTGGAGAAACTTTCTCGCGCCAAACCTATAGGCCGTGGGCCGCCTTTACCGGATAGCTAAGTCCGTATTGGCAATCGATTATGCGCTAATAACAGCGACATTCATGCAGACCTGACTTAGCATATTTGAATAGCAATAGAACGCAACCGGCACTTGTATGTGCGCAACTTTGGAATATTAGTAATTACGTGCCGTCAATAATCTGATCTATGACAGAATATACAAAACATGATAATGAAATGAATCCGAAAATTTGGCATTTAGTTAAGTAAGGAGAAGACTAATGAGCAGAATCCTTCAAGACAGCAAACCGCATATACTGGGTCTTATGCTTTTATGTGTCTTTTTATGCGCCGTGCCTATGCATAATGCTGTGGGGTATCCAGGATATGCATGGGCGTATCCTGTAACACAAACCTCGATGAAAATAAACTGGACATATCCCAGTGGCAATCATAGATGGTATCCGCATAACCAGGCATATTATATTGTCAACTGGGACACCAAGAGTGTGGATCTCCACGGCAATTCCTATACCATAGCCGGACTTACATGCAACACGAAGTACAAGATTGAAGTTCAGGGCCTGCTGCAGAAGAGAAACATTCTTGGATGGTGGGGCACTCCGCAGATGGTTACACTTTATGGGTGCCCTTTTTGGAAGTGGACAAGTCCCTGCATTCCTCCTCATGGCGATCTCTGGGTCAGCATTGCCACGGCATCAACACTTACTGCAAACGTTACATGGTCGCACCCTTCCAACTTTAATATGATTCGCATAGGTTACAAACGGCTTTTTGATCCCGTGGTATCCTTTTATGACATTTGCAAGAATAGGGGCTGGCCGCCGCCGAACTGGACTTCTAATTCTGCTGTAAGGGGATGGCATGATTTCCCCTCGAGCTCTCTAAATAGTTACACATTTACCGGTTTGACCCACTGCAGAGAATACCTGATGGTTGCCTATGGATTTCCGCCTGGAATTAATGTAGGAACATATATTGATGCGGGCAAATGGTCAACAGTAGGAAGTATATGTGAAGGGGCAATCGCTTATAACGGAAGTATACAAAGTATTGTCGCTGAAGCCTTACCTGATCATAAGGAAGTCCTTGAAGCCTATCTTGCCGCCGTTGATTCACTATACGGAGATTCTTCCATAGTCCAACATGTCGTCGCGATGTACCCGGAGTTGTCTGAGGAAGTTGCTACTCTATTGGCGGGTGGTATAGAAGAAGAAAATCTGACCGATAATACTAACTTTTTTGAATGGATGACTTATGGGCATTATGGTCTTTTCCAGCAATGGCAGAGCGAGCCCGCGCTGGCGGCCGCCGGTCTGAAACTGGAGCAGTTTATGCAAGACAGCAGCATGGCGCTCTTGGACACCCTGCTGCAGGAGTCTCCGGTAACTTATCCCGGTATGATCGTTCCCAAAATAAAGATCGAAAAAACTCATAATTCTTATCAGGGTCACTATGAGACAGTCTCAATTACGACGGAAGATAGAGAATTCGAAATGGGCGGATTCGATTTCCTGATTGCCTATGATGCCTCGGCCCTGACCTTTATGGAAGCCACCCCCGGGCAGTTGCTGGAGGACTGCGGTTGGGAGTATTTCACTTACCGGTTTGGAGCCAATGGCAATTGCGGTTCGGCATGTCCCTCGGGACTTCTGCGAATCGTCGCGATGGCCGATGCTAATAACGGCGATAATCATCCCTCCTGCTTCGGCCCGCCCGACACCGACCCGCATGAACTGGCCAGAATGAAGTTCCTTGTATCCGCTAACCGCACCTTGGAATGCCAGTATGTCCCTATTCGCTTCTTCTGGGACGATTGCGGCGATAACTCCATCTCAAGGTCCGATGGTGAATTGCTCTTTATTAGCCGCGCCATTTATGACTTTGGAGGTAATCTGATCTGGGATGAGGAAAATGATACTCTATATCCGGAAAATGCCCGGATACCATTTGTCGGCGCCCCCGATTACTGTCTGAATCCCGACCCCGAGAAACCCTCCGCCGTTCGCGTACTTGACTTCGTTAATGGCGGCATTGATATTATCTGCGCCGATAGTATCGACGCACGCGGCGATGTCAATCTCAATGGTCTCTCCAATGAAATCGGTGATGCCGTCGTCTTCACCAATTACTTCATTGTTGGCCTGGCCGCCTTCACGGTCAATGTCGAAGGGCAGATCGCCGCAAGCGAGGTCAATTGTGACGGTATCCCGTTATCGGTGGCCGATCTGGTCTATCTCATCCGTGTTATTATCGGCGATGCGCTGCCTTGTCCGCCTACCGGAAAACCGCAGGTGCAAACGCCGAGCGAGGCTGTCCTTGATAGAACATCAGATGGTATGCTTAGCGTCTCCAGTGCCGGTTTGATCGGCGCCGCCTATCTGGTGGTCGAGGGCGAGGTCACCCCGGTTCTCAAAGCCGAAGGGATGAAAATGGCCTTCCGCTTCGATGGTACCAATACCCGTATCCTCATCTACCCTCCCTTTGATAACAATGAGAAGAGTATTCGCGGCTTCTCGGGAGAGTTCCTTGAGGTCAAGGGGAATCTGGTTTCCGCCGAGTTAGCGACCGTTGAGGGTGTCCCGGTCAAACTCAATCTGACACCCGCCAAGTTCGCTCTGGCTCAGAACTTCCCCAACCCGTTCAACCTAGCCACACAGGTCGAGTTCAGCCTGCCTGCTGCAACTGATGTCAAGCTTGAGATATACAATGTCATGGGGCAGCTCGTGCGCACGCTGGTTGATCAGCAACTGCCGGCCGGTTACCACAAGGTGATCTGGGATGGTCGTAATGATGCCGGAGTTGCGACCGCTTCCGGAGTGTTTTTCTATAAACTCCGGGCCGGCGACTTTACCGAAACTAAAAAGATGCTGCTGCTGAAATAAGCATCGGCGCTAATTAGTATTATAATGGGGTTCGTCTTAAAAGGCGAACCCCATTTTCTATGAACGTAATTGTACTGTGCACTATTTCATAAGAACCATTTTCTTCGAAATCATATAATCCCCGGCCTGCATCCGATAAAAATAAATTCCGGTCGCCGATGGCATTCCCGAATTATCGGTGCCATCCCAGGTGACCCGATAATCTCCCGCCGGCTGGGTCCCATTCACGAGTTCTTTGACTTTCTGTCCGAGCATATTGAATACGGCAATAGTCACTTCGGTCTGTTTCCCTATAGAGTATTCAATCGTTGTTGAGGGATTGAACGGGTTGGGATAATTCTGGGCCAGATGAAATGCATTCGGCAAGACCGCCGTTCCTGCCTTACGGACGACTGTCAGATACTTAATGCCATCACCCGGCTTGAAAGAATACTCCCCAATTTTATGCATATCATCAACAAGAAGTGAACCGGTCCCGTCGGCGCCCTCACGCAAAGCATAAGCGTCGCCGCCCAGTTCGTCGGGATTCCAACTGATAACAATCTCCTTCTGACCGTTGGGGAGCATGTTTCCATGAGGGTTAACCGCAATTATCCACGAATTATCATTTCTTTCCCGGCTTTGAATATCGGCAAAATAAGGTCCCGACCATCCGGTGCGGTACAACTCCATTTTGATCGAATATTGCGGCGCGTCGGGCGGCGGGGTGGTATTTTCCTCCTGAGCGCCCACTCCAATCACAATATCGGCTTCATTGACGCCCCCGAGATCAGCCCCTTTGGCATGAATAGATATCCTTCGAGCCGATTCATCCATATTGGCCAAAAATTTGCCCGGCCCGCCGCAGCTAACATTCATATCGCAGGCACCGGCAATCTTAACCCAGTATCCCATACCCGGCGCAAATTGCGTCGCCACCTGATAGGTGGTATTGAACCCAAACGCCTCCGAAAGTTGGCCCGATGGATTGGTGACCGGCGTGGCGATACAATCCGGCCCTCCCTTAAGATGCCACCCGGGGGTGAGCGCGGTTGTGTACTCGGTAAAGGGCTGACCGAAAAGGGTCACCACCGTCGCCGCCGGAACTTTCAACCAGTACCCTTTCCCCGGAACGAGCTTGGTTGCCTCCAAATATTGTCCGTTGTATTCATAGGCGATCTGGGCCGTCGGAAATAGTCCGCCCAGTGACGAATCCGCGGGAATAACAGGCAGGGATATCAAATTCCACCCGCCATTGAGAGCGACCTCGGCATAGACTTTCCCGCTGCAACTGTCGTCTTCCCAATGAATCGTAAAATAGTGCGCCACCTGAACATCACAGATCTGATATTGCGTGGTCGCGCGCATATCGGCCACAACTACCGGCCCATCGGGATTCAACCCCTCATGTAAAATATAATGACGCTTTGTGCTTAACTCCGCCGGGTTCCAGCTGATCGTGGCACATCGCGCCGGCGTCGGCGGAGCAACATTTCCGTGCGGATCGACCTCAATCGTCCAATAATAGCACTTGCCGCCCGATTTCTCAATATCTTTGAAATACGGGCCATCAGTGTTGCGCCAGAGCTGCAACGATGCGGTATATTCCGGAGGCCTCGGAGCGGCGTAAGATACTTTCTCACTATCCCCGATGCCAATCACTGCCTCCGCGGAATTCAAAGCGGTGCCTATCACTTCACCGGTAACCGCGATAGTGGCACTCCAGTTGGTGGGAGCGGAATTGTCTATGACGGTGAGCGGAACTATCTCCGAATCGACCGCCCCGGACGGGTCAATGGCTTTGAATGTAATATTATATACTCCCGCCTGGCTCAGCGTGGGATTAAACAGAAAAGCTGCCGAGTTATTTGCATTGTCCAACAATGACGCATTGAGCGGAAGATTCAAGGCTTGCAGTGTTGTGATCTCATTATCCGGATCACTTGCTGTAATCGTGAATGACAGGGGACTTCCGGTCAGGACATTCCTGGCCCCGATCGCCGCCAGTGCCGGCGGACGATTCGTATTTGTGACCGTGATGGTCACGACTTCCGTATCCGTAAGAGCGCCGTCGGTGGCGAAGAATGAAATATTGTATGTTCCCGCCTGTGTGTAATCGGGATTGAATGTGAATGTTCCGGTACCGTTGCCGTTGTCCGCAAAAGAAGCATTGACCGGTCGTGCCGAAGTTGCAAAAGCGAGAGCAGTGCCGTCGACATCAGAGGCCGAAACATTGAAATTCAGATTTTGTCCTTCAGCAACTGTTTTCGGCCCGATCGCCGCCAATACCGGCGGATGATTGACATTGCCGATGGTGATAATATTCGAAGCATACGGTGTCCCGGCCTCGGTCGCCGAATATGGCGTTACCCGCGCCTGCCAGACATCCCCGATATTCGTTTCCTGCGCCACGATACGATTACCGCCGTTATTATTGAATAATGCGGCAATTTGCTGCGGTGTCAGAGCATAATTGTAGATTCGGGCATCATCGATCTTTCCTTTCCAGGCGAACGAGCCCTGTGTTGCCCCGATCAGAACGCCGGGGTCGGTAACATCGCGTTCGGCGCCGGCCACAACGGCGCTGTTTACCGCCACGCCGTCGAGATACAGGGTCATCTGACTCGAAGCATAATCGAAAGTCACCGCCGCAAAATACCATCGGTTGGAAGCAATTGTCCCGGCATTGGTCTGTACTATCCGCCAGTTGCCGTTTTGCCCGGCGCTCAAGCGCTGGTCGGCGCTGACCCGCAGCCCGTGTCCGCCGCTCGCCGCCGTGTTATGATCCCAACCCGAAAGAATATGATTATACTCGCTGGTTGTCGTTCGAAATATCCATGCCATTTTTGTATACGAAGACTTGACCGGGAAAATATTCCCGGCAATCAGATAGGAACTGCCGTCATACGTAAAGCAGCCGTTCCCGTCGCGTCCCCCATTGGCAATCCAGACCGGATTGCCGATCGGCATGGCCGTGATATTGTTCCCCGAGGCATCATCAAGCGCAAAAGTAGGGCCGCCCTCAAACGGCATATAGAGAGTTATCAAAGGGGCCCCGTTCTTGTACCATGCCGCCGCCGCCGTGGTCGCCTGAAGAGCCGGATTGTATGAACAGGCCAGCGAATCACCCGAAGTGATACCGATTGCGACGTTGCTCAGCGCCACGGTCGGTGCGACGACATTGATTGTGTAATTATGAGCTGTCGTCGCCCCCGAGTTGACCGCGGATATCATCACACTGTAAGGGCCGGCCAATGGAGGAAACCAGCGAATTACTCCTGAAACTGAATCTATGGTCATCCCTGCCGGAGATATGCTTAACTGATATGTCGGTGCCGGGCCGCCGTTGGCACGGGCAGTATATGTGTACAGTTTCCCCGCGATGCCATTTGTCGCCGGTATGGAAATGAAAGTCGGGGCGGTTGGTACGATACTAAGATTATTTGACACATATGTCGCGCCGATATCGCTGCTCGAAAATGGCGTCACCCTTGCCTGCCAGGTGTCATTGACCGACGTTTCCGCCGGCGAGATATTTTCCGCCCCGTGGAGATCATACAGCAGCTTTATCTGCTCGCCGGTCAACGGATAGTTATAGATTCTGATATCATCCAGTCGTCCTTTCCAATCGTTTGTTCCGCCGATAGCGCCGACCTGAAGTGTAGAATCGGTTATATTTCTTATATTGACCGGTACGATCGCCGTGTCGATCGGCTGCCCGTCCTGATAGAGTATCATCGTTCCGGATACATAATCGAAAGTAACCGCGACAAAAGTCCAGCGGTTGCTGGTCAGGCTCTGGGGATATCCCTGCACGATGCGCATATTGCCGTTTTGTCCGGCGCTGATCCGCTGGTCGGCGCTGGCCCTGAACCCGTGACTGGACTGGTCGCGCCCGCCAAAAATGAAATCATACGTCCCCGAACTGGTTCGATATATCCAGGCGGTCTGCGTGTAGGAAGACCTGGTGGGGAATACTTTCCCGGCATTGAGGTAACTGGTGCCGTCAAACGAGACCCCACCGTAGCCATCGCGCCCGCCGTTGGCACTCCAGACCGGTGCGCCGCTGCCCGTGACCGAATAATTATTTCCCGAAAAGTCTCTTAAGGCATTGAGGGAACCCCCCTCAAAGGGTAGATAAAGGGTTATCAGCGGCATGCTATTTTTATACCAGGCCGTCGCTGCCGTAATCGCAGGGCCCGAAAAAGTGTATGCGCAATTCAGGGTATCGTCATTGGCATTATTGCCCGAAGATGAACTTATCGATAAGCCGGTTATCGAAGGCGCCTGCGCCCAAAGATTCGATGAAAAAACCAAAAGAATAACCATAACAGCCGGCCAGAGGGCGCCGGCCATAAAACCAGGTCTTGAACTCATTCGCTGATACATTACTATCTCCTAATTAAAATATTTCAAACCAGGATATAACCAGTGACAATACAGCAGATTACGTTCCCATTCTAAAGACATTTGCCCGGCTTGTCAAATACATAACTTATCTCGTCAACCTTTTCCAACCTCGATGGAAAACCGGGGCATGGCACTGCCTTGATACTCTGGAAATATGAGAATAAATGCCTATAATATGCCCTGGTTTGCAGCCTGTCGTCAATGACGGACGAACCGCAAATTACCGCTTGATTCCCTTGATAATCATTGCCAAAAGCCTTATTTTCTATTTCGGAATGCTTCACAATCCCGATGATGCGGATTCAAAAGGAGATTATGGTGAGACCAGCTATCAGATTTCTGGATGAGGAACTGATTCGGAAAATCATCACCGAAGCAAGGGCGCTTTTGCACCGCCTGGGGATGGAAATCCATAATCCCGGCGTTCTGGCCCTGCTCGGCGACCATGGCGCCCGAATCGACCTGCAAAAACAGCGCGCTTTCTTCACCGATGATATCATCGACCGCGCCCTGAAAGCGGCCCCCCATTCTTTCAAGCTCTACGATTCGGCCGGAAATCAGGCCCTCGACCTGTCGGGCGATAATGTCCACTTCACCCCCGGTTCATCGGCAATCAATATCCTCGACTATAAAACCAGTGCCATCCGCAGGCCGACTACTCGCGAGTATATCGAATATTCCAAATTGATGTGCGGGATGAAATATATCGCCTCACAATCGACCGCGATGATTCCCTGCGATGTCCACGAGCGGATATCCGATAGCTACCGGCTCTATTTGAGCCTGATGTTCTGCGAGAAGCCGGTCGTGACCGGCGCCTTCACGATAGAATCCTTCGAAATCATGAAAGATCTTCAGATCGCGGTACGCGGCTCAAGCGAATCGCTGGCGGCCAAACCTCTAACCATATTTTCCTGCTGCCCAACCTCGCCGCTGAAATGGAGTGATGTCACCTCACAAAATCTGGTCGATTGTGCCAAATATTCAATACCGGTTGAATACATCGCTATGCCGCTATCCGGATTTATTGCCCCGGTTACCCTGGTTGGTTCGCTTGTCCAGCATACCGCCGAAACTCTGAGCGGCCTGGTCATGAGCCAGTTGACCAACCCCGGCACGCCCGTGCTTTATGGCGGATCCCCCGCCATTTTCGATATCAGATACGAGACCACTCCCATGGGTGCGGTGGAAACGATGATGATGGACTGCGCCTACTGCGATATCGGCAAGTACCTCGGCTTGCCGACCCAGGCTTATATCGGCCTCAGTGATGCCAAGCTCCTCGATGCCCAGGCCGGCCTGGAAAGCTCCATGGGAGCTGTGCTGGCGGCCCTATCCGGAATAAACAATATCTCCGGTCCCGGCATGCTCGATTTCGAAAGCTGCTTCAGTCTCGAAAAACTTGTGCTTGATAATGAAATCTGCGGTATGGCCTCTCGCCTCCTTGAAGGCATTACTCCCCGCGAGGATTTCCCGTCATTGCCCCTATTTGAGGAGCTTCTGAAAGAAAAACATCTCCTGATTTCCGAACACACCCGCCGCCATCTCAAAAAGGAGATCCGCTTCCCCGGGCCGGTCATCGATCGCGCTAACCGCTCCCGGTGGGAAGAGGAAGGAAGCTTGACACTCGGCGAACGGGCGCACCGTGAGGTCAACAAGATCATAAAGGAACACCGGCCGGTCGCGCTCGATGAAAAAATCAGGAATGAACTCACCCGTTTGATGATATCCGAGGCCCGCCGCTATGGCATGGAGAAACTGCCCGAGATAAATTGATGCGTCAGAATATCGAAATTTCACCCGCCGAGCTTGCTCCGGCCATACCGGCCGTTCTCAAAGCTCAGGGGATTCCCGAAAATAAAATCCCCGACCAGAGAATTATGGACCTGGCCGGACAGTCAATCTCTCTCCTTCAGGATATTTCCCGGCCCAAAGGAATCATGATGGAAATCTCCACCAATGACTTTTCCTCGATCTACTTCGGCGAGGGGAAAAACGAAATTCCCTCGCCTCTCGAGACGATCTATCCTTATTCCGACAGCCTGGCAATCTTTGCCCTCACCCTGGGAGATAGCGTTGACCGCGAAATTACATCTCTCTTTGAGAAAAATGAATTCGCTCTTGCCTCAATGCTCGATTCGGCCGCATCCGAGGCGGCCGAAATGGCCGCCGATATCGTCGAAACATTTTATGCAAGAACCCTTAAAAAAACCGGACAGTTGCCATCGTCATCAACATTACTCCGTTTCAGCCCCGGCTACTGCGGCTGGCATATCAGCGCCCAGAAAAGACTGTTTGCCTCTCTCAAACCGGAACTGATCGGCCTCTCCCTTCGCGAGAGTTTTCTCATGCAACCCTTGAAATCGATCAGCGGTGTCATTGTCGCCGCAACCAGAGAGATTTTTCTCTTTGATGACGACTTCGCTTTCTGCGAAGAATGCAAAACGCACGCCTGTCGCAAAAGGATTAGAGCTCCAAAGAAAATTATCCCCTTTGAATAAACGGTGAAAATTCCATGAATATTCTCGAAAAACTGTCCCAAAGCCTGCAAAACGGCGAAGCCGCAGAGGTCGCGGAATTGACTGAACAGGGACTCACATCCGGCCTTGCACCGGGTCCGATTCTCAACGATGGCCTGCTCGCCGGCATGGCAATCGTGGGCGAAAAATTCAAAAACCACGAGATTTTTCTGCCCGATGTTCTTCTCTCCGCAAGGGCGATGTATGCCGGGATTGATATTTTAAAACCTCTCCTGGCGGGCAAAGAAATCCCGACCATCGGCAAAATCGTCATTGGGACCGTGCAGGGAGACCTTCACGATATCGGCAAGAACCTGGTTGCTATCCTCCTGAAAGGGGCCGGCTTCAATGTTATCGATCTCGGGCATGATGTCCCTCCCGAGAAATTTATCGCGACTGCTCTGGAAACCAAAGCCGATGTTATCGGCCTCTCGGCTCTTCTTACGACAACCATGCCGGTAATGAAAAAAGTGGTTGAGCTCGCCCGGGAACAGGGCCTCTATGGCCGGATAAAAATAATTATCGGCGGCGCGCCTGTTTCGGCCGATTATGCCCGCGAAATTGGCGCCGATGCTTATTGCTTTGACGGCATGAGCGCGGTCGATTGTGTCAAAGGTTTTGTAGCGGGCAGATAGAATGACCCCTTTCCTTGACCGCCTGCATGAGCGAAAAGTCCTTGTCGCCGATGGCGCCATGGGAACCATGCTTTTTCAAAGAGGTCTCACTCCGGGGGAATGCCCCGAACGGATAAATCTGGAGCATCCCGATATCCTTGAGGAAATCGCTCGACTTTATGTCGCGGCCGGGGCGGAAATTATTCAAACCAACACTTTTGGCGGGTCGCCGCTCAAACTGGCCATGTACCATCTTGAGGATAAAACCGAAGAAATAAATATCGCCGCTGTCCGCGCCGCACGCAAAGGCGCCAACGGCCAGACCTTTATCGCCGCCTCCTGCGGCCCCTGCGCCCGCTTGCTGAAACCGCACGGCGATACCGAACCGGCGGAAGTCCTGGCGGGATTTGAAAGGCAGATAAGCGCCCTCGTCTCCGAAAAAATCGATATGATCTCGGTCGAAACCATGACCGATTTACACGAAGCAATTCTGGCCGTCAGAGCGGCCAAAGCCGTTGCACCATCATTGCCGGTCAGCGCCGCGATGACCTTTGATTCCACCCCGAGAGGATTTTACACTATCATGGGCGTAACCGTGGAGCAAGCGGCCAAAGGGCTGGCCGATGCCGGCGCCGATATAATCGGCTCCAATTGCGGCAACGGAATAGAAAATATGATCGGCATTGCCGCCGAATTTCGTAAATATACCGACCTTCCCATTCTCATCCGCCCCAATGCCGGCCTGCCCCGTATGACCGAGGGGGTTCTTATCTATCCCGAATCACCGCAATTCATGGCGGAAAAATGCAAGGAGATGCTTCAACTCGGAGTAAGCATTCTCGGCGGATGCTGCGGCACGACCCCGGAGCATATTGCAGCCCTCAGGAGCGAGGTTGAACGCTACCTCTCAGGTTAGATAATCATAAGCGACCGTAGCCATACTATTAAATCAGGAAGCATTTATTCTAATGGCAGGAGCGTCGTGCTCCTGCCATAAATCCTTTTGGTTCTTGTTTCTGAATAAGATTGCGTGGAAATGCGAAGCTGACTCCGTCTCCTGTTACTGTCCTTTTGCCATAACAGGTTTATTAAGATCATACTCGACGCTGGTCAGTGTCGTACCGTCCTTGCCGGTCACCATCCCCTTATAAATCATCTTGCCCATTTGATAGCAGACCATTTCGGCCTTTTCCTGATCGCCGTTGTTATAGTTCCAGCTCCATTTCCATACGCCCTCTTTCATCGTTGCCCGGCCGGTCAACGAGGCTCCCTCATTACTGAAAGCAAATCCGGTATAAAGCCCCGCGGTATCGCTCGGGCGGACAAAGAAGATATGCTCGTGAAGCAAAGATGTCTTTCGTCCGTCGCTCCAGACCTTCATATCTCCC
>JAPLUR010000097.1 GCA_026397505.1 Candidatus Zixiibacteriota bacterium | reverse complement strand
GGAATTGGCGCTGATTGCCTATGTCAATGATGAACCGGCGGCGTTCTCGCTGGCCGTCCCCGATATCAACCAGGTGCTTATCAAACTGAACGGTCGTCTTCTCCCATTCGGAATTTTCAAACTGCTCTGGAACACCAAAATTAGCCGGAAAATCAACGGTGTCCGAATGCTTACTATGGGTGTTATTCCAAGGTTCCAGAAACGGGGGATCGATAACATTTTCTATGTCGAGACTTATCTCAAAGGTATTGAAAGGGGCTACCAGTGGGCGGAGTTGTCGTGGATTCTGGAAACTAACGAGCTGATGTGCCGCGCCGCCGAAAATATGAGCGGGAAACTTTATAAGAAATATCGTCTGGTCGAAATGCCGATCTAAATCAGATCCCAATCGATTCTTTCTTTATCCGCAATACTTCTTTTCACTGCCGGTTGCCGTCCGAAATATCTCATTCACAGCTCGGGGAGACTTCCTATCAAGAAAAAGTAACCGACCACCGGCCTGCATTCCGGATTTCCGCTCGCCGAATCCGCCGTTAATGACTTCGCTCGATAGTTCAGGGGCAGAGAGATTCCCTTGCCTGCTGTAACTGGGGCGGAATATCGAGCCGTTCAGGATGAAGCAACTCATTCATTTTAAGCATGGTTTCTTTGCACGTAGCCGAATTTCCCCTCTGAAGTTCATCGGCAGCCAGATAAATAAAAGCCCCGCAGAGATTCAAGCCGACCCATTTCGTGGCCGATTCAAGCGAAATAGTGGCATCAGTAAATCCACGATACCGATATTTTTCCAGCAGGTTCGCGTGCAAAATATCGATATTCAGCGGCGGATTTTCGACAGGAACAAGCTGTTTCGCCAGTCCTTCCATGCGGAGGTATTTTGCCAGCCAGGCGATACTCTGATCCGAAATGCCCGATGAGAAGTAAATCGGGCGTTTCCATCGATTCTGCATTATCAATTGGAGCAGGACCTGATCCTGAACTAATATGTATTTCCCGGCCACCGTGGGTGAAATTTGCAGTCGAACCGAATCAGGCAAAAGCATGTCATTCGGCAGATGAAGATCAGCAGCGCTGCCCTCTATTGGAATAGCAACCGTTGTATCCGCCCATGTCAACATGTTCAAATCGGAAATCTTTTGTTCGGTATAATCCAGCGGGAGCGATTTATCCCGTTCCATCGCCTGCCGCAGGAACCAGGGGGTATTAAGAAGATTGATATTAAGCAGCGTTACATCCGGGCGCATCTTTTCCGCGGTCTGAAAATACCAGAGCGGCCAAGTATCGTTGTCTCCTCCGGCAGTGAATATGGCTTGAGGGGGGAGAGTATTGAAAATATTCATGGCAAAATCATGGGTAAAATAATTGCGGGAAGAATCGATAGCTCGATAGTTCCTGGCCATCTGAACGATAGGAATCATGATTATTAAAATTCCCGCCAGACCCAAGAGTGCATATCGATATTTGCTCCCAAGACGCCAAAAGAGATTGAGCAGGAATCCTGCACCATAGCCTATCCAGACAGTGAATATCACCAGTGCGGGGAGATAATGGCGATCCATCGAACGGAAAAAATTCTGCGGAATATTAAAATAGAAAATGGCGCCGGCCGAGGCGCACAGAAATAATGCCAGCATGCCGATTGCCGCCCGCCGATATCGCCGCCAGAGAGCCGCAATCCCGACAACTCCAAGCAGGGTAGGAATAACGCCCAATATCCCCAGAGCGCCTCTGGTGGAAAGGAAATTATCGGCGAAGACTTTAAGAAAATCAGGCACTTGATATTGTAAGAAAGGCGCCTTGCGCGGGAAAAGGTTGAGCAGCCACCCGCCGCCGAACATTTTCAGCGTGATATAATCCCATAAAGCTGTCAGAGTTCCCGGATCATTCATATTCAGGAATGGTTTTCGTGCGGCCATCGGGATTAAGAGCAATTGGAATGAAAGCCCCACCACCATCCCGGAGATTCCATACCACCAGGCTTTGCCCGAAGAGTAGATTTGCGGACGTCTCAATAGAATCCAGATTATAAAACCCGGCAGCAATAGCAGGTTGGTGCGATGCACGCTGAAATCAAGGCCAAATAGAAAAGTAACCAGAAACAGCCAGGGCAGGGCGTTATCGCTTTCGGCGTTCTCCCACCAGCGCCACATACCCCAGAGAATCAGCGCGGTAAAGAGCGCGGTAATGACATAGGGGGTGAATTTTATCGCATAGAGCCAGAGCGTTTCACCGAAAGGAAGCGCCAGAGATCCGACCGCCACGAAAAGCGACACTAACCAGGGGCTTCCCGGTAGTCCCCTATTCTGTTTGAAAACGGTATTTCTCAGCAGAAGCAGGGCCAGATAGCATGTCAGCCCTGCGGCCAGCGCCGCCAGAAAACCGGCCAGGAGATTAAGTACAAATATGAGGGAAATTCCAAACGGGATTTGACCGGCAATCCAGCCGATTATCGTAGCAACCACCGATCCGGGCGGATGTGGAACGCCGAGGGTAATCGCTGCCAGCGAATATTCGCCGCTATCCCACCATGTTATAGTGCGAAAAGCGGTCAAAAAGTACAGTGCAAAAGAGATTGCGCCTACCAGCACCGGGCCCCAATATATAGCTCTTTTCTCAGTGGAAAACGTCCTTTCCTGATTCATGTTCCCTCCTCCGTTCATACCGGTTCAATTGAATGATTGCAGGGATTGTATTCATGATTTCATTCCCCGGCTTGCCTCACGACTAAAGATGCCGGAACTCTCCTTGTCAAACAACACAAAGACCACCCGCTCCAGATTCTGCAGCTTATTTGACAGCTGCCGCACGGCATCGATCATGGCGCTGGCACAGGCGGCAATCATAAGCCCTCCGACCCCGGTGCCGATAGCCGGAAAGGCCAGAGATTTCAGCCCCAGCTTATCGGCCAGCAGGAGCGAGTTGCGGGTAACCTCATAGACGACCATCTCATCAGTGCGCAAATCCTGCCCCATGCCGGCGGCATGGATGATATATTTATAGGGAAGTTTTCCCGCGGTTGATGCCACCGCCTGACCGACTTTTATCGGTCCTTTGGACATGGCATCCCGCTCGATCTCGACACCGCCTTTGCTCTTAATGGCGCCGGCCACACCGGAACCCATCCAGAGATGATTATTGGCGGCGTTGACAATCGCCTCAGCATCGGCCTCGGTGATATCCCCCTGAACAACCTCAATTTTTATCGGCATGAGCTAACCCTCCTGAGAGATTTCTTTATCTGTCGGCGGAAAGACCCGGATAAATATCTGCGCCACACCGTACCCGACCAGCGTGCCCAATGCGGCGCCGCACAAAATGTCGAATGGATAGTGCACACCAACAAAGATCCGCGAAAGTGCGACTACTATGGCCAGAGGAATAAGATATTTGGTCGTCGTTGGTGCAACGATTCGGAAAAGAAAGGCCTGGCCGAACAGATTGGCGGCATGCGATGACGGAAATGAAAATCCGGCGCCGCAGGGAACCAGAAGGTACACCTCCAATTCGTGGCAGGGGCGCGGTCTGGCAAAGAGCGGTTTTAAAACGGCGCTGGACAATTGATCGGTCAGGGTCACGGTCAGAATCGAAAAAAGGATGGCATAACGAAGACGCTTATCGCCTTTCCAGAGAAGTACCGCCAAACAGAGCGCATAGAATATTTTCAAATGAAGGTCGATCGTCACCAGCGGCATCAGGAAATCCGTTACCGGATTGGCCAGGCTCTGGTTTATGAAGATAAATAGAGAATGATCAAGGCCGTTCAGCCAGCGTGAAAACTCAAGCATAAGTGGGATTTCTCCTCTTAAGGAATGTCTGTACCTGTTTCAGTTTCGGGATGCCGAGTCTTCCGCCGGGGCGACGGCATTTCAGCGCTGCAGCGGCCGAGGCAAACTCCATTCTCTTTTTCAAATCCCATCCTTTCAGCAAGCCGTAAATATATGCTCCATGATAAACATCGCCGGCGCCGGTTGTGTCGACCGCTTTAACTTTATATGCTTTCTGTCGAATGTAGTCACCATCAGTCTCCTTCCCGGTGGCTCCTTCTATACCCGAAGTTATTACGATAGTGCCCGGACATATTTTTCTCAGGCGGTTTATCGCCTCCGGGACTTTCTTTGCTCCGGTATAGGGAAGGGCGAAATCCTCGGCACAGACGAGATGATCCACCAGCGGCAGGATTGCCGTGACATCATTGCGCTTTGAGCCGATATCAAAAACAACGATCGCGCCATTTTTTTTCGCCCAGCGGGCCAGTTTCAGACAGGCCGGAAGATCCCGGCCATCGAGATGCACCGCTTTCACCCGCGGCAATAACGTCACATCAATTTCTCCGGGGTGCACCGTAATCTCGCGATTAAGGACAATCGTTCTTCGGCCGCTTCCCTTTTCCACCCAGCCCATCGCTATGGCCGTCGGATATTTTTTCGTTTTGACAAACGATGTCTCCACGCCCTCTTTTTTCAGCTCTCCGATCACAAACCGGCCGAAAATATCATTACCGACCGCAGCCATCAAACCCGGTTTCATCCCGAGGCGGGCCAGGGTGACCATCGCCGTCGGTATCGGGCCGCCCCCCTGAATAGTCATACTCAGGGCATCTATCTTGGCCCCCGCTTCGGGATAAGCGGCTATTTGCAGAAGCAGATCCGCCGGGGCGATCCCGAGACCGAGACAATCAAGCTTCTTATTCAAACTTGATCCGTCCCGAGGTGGCGTCAACAGCCTTCTCTTTGAATTCAGCAATGAACGATATTCTCATCTGTACTGTCAGAGAAGGAACTTGCTCCTTCATCCCCCGTTCAAGAATTTTCCCTTCATATTTGTGAATCAACCGCTCGACAATATTGTAATCCGGATAGGGGACGGTCAACAATAACTGTTCCACGAGATATTGCTCGATAATGCCGACTTTCTTTATCGCCTCGGCTGCTGTTTCGGAATAGGCATGGGTCAGGCCGCCGGTTCCCAGCTTGGTGCCGCCAAAATAGCGGGTAACAATGACAATAATATTGGTCAGTTCATTCCCCTCAATCCGGTCGTAAATCGGTTTCCCGGCGGTACCCGAGGGTTCGCCGGCATCGGAATAGCGGAATTTCTGTTCGTTCCCGATTCCGACCCGATAAGCGAAACAATGATGCGTGGCATCATAGTATTTCTTGCGAATCGCCGTCAGGAGTGATTCCGCCTCCTCGGGATTATTACAGGGCAGCGCCTGTCCCAGAAACCGAGATCCTTTTATCTTGATTTCAATTTCTCCCGGCCCTTTGATAGTCCGGTAACTGTCGGAACCGGCCATTGGTCTCCCTATACCAGAGACTTGAGAATGATATCGATACCTGCGCTCAGGGTGATTGGTATCGCCCCCAGAGCGAGGACTTTATCCACGCCGCCGGCATCATGATCCGGCTCATCACAACCATCAATAAGGACAAACATCAATTTCCCCACGTCACGGCAGAAAGTGGCCGTGTCGAGCGAGCCGGTGGAATCATTGAATACCTCACCGATTATAACTGCTTGCGAAAGCCCAACCGTGAGACGGTTTCGGGCCATCACCCGCCCGGTGGCATAAGTTGCCTCGGGCGGATATTCCGAAATCAAGCCGCCGTTGACGAGCATCTCCTGCGCCAGGCCGCGATTCTCCTCGGGGTGAATGTGATCAAATCCGGAACCGAGCAGGCCGTAGGTACGTCCATCGACTTTCAAAGCTCCCAGATGGGCCGAGGCGTCGATTCCCCGCGCCAACCCAGAGACAATCGAAACCGATTTGGCGGCCAACTCTGAGGCGAGCGTCACACCGTTTCTGATTCCCTCATTGGTCGCCTTGTGCGAGCCGACAATGGCGACTCTTTTTTCGTCCTGGTCGGGAAGTCTTCCCTGATAGAAAATTATCGGGGGCGGGTCATTGAGTTCCATGAAAAGGCGGGGAAAATTTTCATCGAAAAGAGTGCTGTATCCAATCTTCCGTTTTTCAAGTGATTGGATAAATTGATCGGCCTTCTGAAGAGAGTCGAAGCTTTCAAAAATCTTCTGCGACTTTTTTCCTCCGAGGCCGTCGATTCCGGTCAACTCATCCAGCTCGGCTTCCAATATAGCGGACAGATTGCCGAAATGGGCCATGAGTGCCCGGAAAGTGCGCGGCCCAACCTCACCATGCTGGCGAAGCGCCCAGACCTGTGCCGCAATCGAGTATTCCCCGGCCCGTCTCATAAGGGGAAGTTATTACAAAGAAAAGCCAAAGTCAAACAGGGAAGACCGGGCTCATCATGGCCTTTGGCCGGAACAATTCTAATACTCGCCCCTGTTGGGGACAACGCAGATAAACTCAAAATCCTTATCGTACGGGTTCTGGAACTGGTGAAGCGCATTCGGGGGAACAAAGGCAAAATCCTTCTCACTCATTTCATATTCCTTGCCGTCAAGAAACAGCTTTCCCTTTCCGGAAATGATATAATTGACATGCTCCCAGTCGTGGGTGTGTCGCGGGGTGTGTCCGCCGGGGGCAATCTTGAAAACCCGCAAAGTGTATCCCTCCCATCCTTCATTTTTTCCCACCGGGACCATTTTGGTCACCCCGACCGCATCAGCCGTATTCACTTCAACCTTTTCGATTTCCGCATATTTTCTAACCGGCATGATATTTCTCCTTTTCTGGTTTAATCTTATTATAGCCATACTTTGGTCATTCTTCAAGTAGTGGCTTTTTTTATTGAATGACGGTTTGATTTTCTTAACTTAAGCCTATGCCCCAGGTGGTGAAAGTTGAGCATATCCGTAAAAAGGGACGGCTGGCCATATTGGTCATTCCCGGCCTGCCGGAAATTGCCCTCGAGCCGGATATTGTCGGCAAGTATTCAATTCGCGAGGGGATAGAAATCCCCAGTTCCAGCCTCGATGAAATCAGGCATGAGTCCGAACTCCTCCGGGCCGAAAACTACGTGACCTATCTTCTCTCGCGGCGGGCCTATTCTTATGGGTTGCTGAAAAACAAAATGATGGAGAAGCAATTTGAGGAGAAGGTCATAAAAGCAACTCTGACCCAGTTCCACAAGCGCGGCCTTGTCGATGATGCTCAGTTTGCCCGTCAGACGGTCGAATCGCTGCTTCGCCGCAAGCCGGCCGGGCGCCGATTTCTCATTGCATACCTCGAATCCAAACGGGTGGCGCGCAAAGAGGCCGAAACCGCTGTCGAGGAGGCTCTCGCCGGTCTCGATGAATCCGAAATTGCGGTTCGCCTACTCCGGAGCCGCTGGAGCTATCTGGCCAAATTTGAGCTTGAAACCGCCCGGACGAAAGCGTATAATTACCTTTCCCGCCGGTCGATTGGTTACCGGGCGGCTAAAGCGGCTTTTGAAAAATTGCTGAAAAAGGAGAACGAAGATTAAATCCGCAGATATCAGAAAATCGTTTGTCGATTACTTTAAAAGTAAGGGACACAAAGAAATACAATCATCGTCGGTAATCCCGTTCGATGATCCCACGATTCTCTTTGCCAATGCCGGGATGAATCAGTTCAAGGATATTTTCACCGGCAAGAAGAAGGCCGAGCAGAAACGGGCAGTAACTGTCCAGAAATGCATGCGGGCCGGGGGGAAGCATAATGACCTGGAAAATGTCGGCCGGACCGGGCGGCATCAGACTTTCTTTGAAATGCTCGGGAATTTCTCGTTCGGCGACTACTTTAAGGAAGAGGCGATAACTTTCGGCTGGGAGTGGGTGACCAGGATTCTGCAGCTTCCGCCCGACAAGCTCTATGCTACTGTCTACGATAATGATGATGAGGCTTATGCGCTCTGGGAAAAGATTGCACCGGAATTGAAAAACGGGCGGATTCTTCGTTTCGGAAAGGAAGACAACTACTGGTCGATGGGTGAAACCGGTCCCAACGGCCCCTGCAGCGAAATCCATTATGATCGAGGGGAGAAATACAGCTGCGGCAAACCGACCTGTTTTGTGAATTGCGTTTGCGACCGCTACACCGAAATCTGGAACCTGGTTTTCATGCAATATAATCAGAAAGCCGACGGCACGGTCGAGAATCTGCCTCGTCCCTCAGTCGATACCGGCGCCGGACTGGAAAGAATCACGGGAATAATGCAAAACGCTCACTCCAACTATGAAAGCGACCTGTTTCAGGATATTCTGAATCATATTACCGAGCTATCGGGGAAAATGTATGATTCCGGCGAGAAAGGTGTCTCGCACCGAGTGATCGCCGACCATCTTCGCGCCCTTACTTTTTGCATCGCCGATGGCGGCGGTCTCTCCAATGAGAAACAGGGATATGTACTGCGAAGAATTCTTCGCCGCGCCGCCCGCCACGGCCGTCTGCTCGATATACACGAGCCGTTTATCTACAAGCTGGTACCGACCCTGGTAAAAATGATGGGTGACGTCTATCCGGAAATCAAACAGCGGCAGGAGCATATCGAAAATGTTATTCGCTCGGAGGAGGAATCATTCGGGCGGACGCTCGATAACGGTCTGGAATTATTTGATGATATCGTCGGGAAATTGAAATCCGCCGGCGGCCGGATGATTCCCGGTGACGAGATATTCAAGTTGTATGATACTTATGGTTTTCCGGTCGATTTGACCGCCGTTATGGCCGAAGAAAATGGATTGACTCTGGATATGACCGGATTCGAAAATGCAATGTCCGAGCAGCAGGAAAAATCGCGAACCGCCTCTCAGTTTGATGACACCAAAGGACAGGAAATTCAGGCACTGATGGACATCCTCCAGAAAAACGAAACGGCCCTCAACGGCCGTACCGAGTTTGAAAGGGAAAGTCTCGCCGTGACCGGGAAGATCATTGAGGCGGTCGAGGTCCCCGGCCAGACTGTCAACCGGCTGGCCGTTATTCCCGACAAGACTCCGTTCTATATCGAGGCGGGCGGGCAGGTGAGCGATCAGGGGATGATCAAAACCGAGCGATTCAAGGCAAAAGTGGCCTATCTGCTCAAGTTCAATGATGCGGCCGTGCATGTCTGCGATGTTTTCGAAAAAGGGTACAATAAAATCTCCCAGTTAAGAAATATCGCCGCCGAAATGTCGATTGACTCGGTTCGCCGGTGGGATATCATGCGGAATCATACCGCCACCCATCTTCTTCATGCCGCCCTGCGCCAGGTGCTGGGCGACCATGTGCATCAGTCCGGCTCATATGTCGGCCCGGATAAACTCCGTTTCGATTTCTCCCATTTCAAACCCATGACCGCTGACGAGATCGGCGAAGTCGAAAAGATCGTCAATGAAAAAGTACTTACCGGTTCCCCGGTGCTGACTGTTGAGGATGATCTCGAGAAAGCCAAAAAATCGGGCGCCATGGCTATCTTTGGAGAGAAATACGGAAGTCGGGTACGGGTTGTCTCGGTCGACGATTTCTCGCGCGAGCTTTGCGGCGGAACCCATGTCGATATAGTCTCTCAGATCGGGCCGTTTATGATCACGCTTGAGACCGGCATCGCCTCGGGCATCAGGCGTATCGAGGCGGTCACCGGACGGCTGGCCCTGCAGAAAATCAGCGAGCAGAAGAGGTCTCTTATCGAGATTGGCCGTATAGTAAACCGCCCGATAGAGGAGCTCGTTGACGCAATAAAGGATAGTAATGAAAAGCTTCTCGAGCTTCAGAAAGAGAATAAGAAACTTAAGGTCGAGAAATTCGCCGGTGGGGCGGCTTCCGTGGGACAGGAAATCAAAATCGGCAACGTGACTTTCCGATACCATGATTTCGGCCGGGTCGAGCAGGATGAGATGGCCGGATGGATCGACAGCGGCAAAGGGGCCGATACTCCGATAATAAGCGTCGCCATCGGCATTATTGAAGACAAAAAAACTTATATGTCCTCCGCCGGCAATGGGGTGAAAGTACATATCGGAAATATCTCCCGCGATATTTTGAAACAATTTGGCGGTCGCGGCGGCGGCAAAGAAACTTTCGCGCAGGGGACGATTCCATTGGATATCACCGCTGATCTGATATTCAAAGCGGTGGAGGAAAAATTGCGGCAGGAGATGGAGAAGAAATAAATGAAATCGGTTTTTGAAGGACTTATGAAAGTCAGAGCCGAAAGAGGGGCGGGCTTCTTTCTTCTCCTTGATCCCGACCGGATTGCCGAAAAAGATATTATCACTCTGACCGAAGCGGCGGGGGATTGCGAAGTTGATGCTCTTCTGGTCGGCACCAGTTTTATGCTCTGTACCAATTTCCATAAGATTGTCCGGGAGATTAAAGTTCATAGCAGTATTCCGGTGATAATTTTCCCCGGTTCGCACAGCCAGATTGCCCCTGATGCCGATGCCATTCTTTTTACTTCGCTCATTTCCGGCCGTAATCCGCAATATCTTATTGATGAGCAGGTCAAGGGAGCACCGATTATAAAAGAGTACGGCCTAGAGCCGATACCGACCGGCTATATGCTGATTGAATCCGGGAGATATACATCGGTACAACATATCTCGCAAACCTTTCCGATTCCCTCGGATAAAGCCGATATCGCCTGCGCCCATGCTCTGGCGGCACAATATTTCGGAATGAAATTGGTTTTTATGGAGGCCGGTTCCGGGACGGTTGAATCGGTGCCGGCTGATATGATTGCGGCTGTTGCGGAATACGTTACGATTCCCATAATGGTTGGCGGTGGGATAAAACGACCCGAAGAAGCCGAAAGCAAGATCATAGCGGGAGCATCTTTTGTAGTGGTTGGGAATCAATTCGAGAAAGATAATGACTCTGCGCTTCTTCGCGAATTCACCGCTGCCGTGCATACTCAGGAAAGAGTGGGGATATGAACAGAGAGGAAAGAATCGAGCTGATTCTCAGGGAGGCGGAGGATTCCGCACAGTTGCGCCGTAAGGTGGCCGAGGCATTATCCGGGCCGCTGGTTGACCTGGCCGAAACGATCTCGGCGGTCATAGGAAGCGGCGGTAAAATTCTGATATGCGGCAACGGCGGTTCCGCCGCCGATAGTTCCCATATGGCCGCGGAGATGATTGTCCGGCTGACCGCTCAAAGAAACCGCCAATCCCTTCCTGCAATTGCTCTCACGGCTGATTCTGCCATTGTCACCGCTGCCGCCAATGATTTCGGATTTGAAAATGTCTTTGTTCGCCAGATTCAGGGGCTGGCGCATAAAGGGGATATGCTTTTTCTGATTTCCACCTCAGGCAATTCCGCCAACCTTCTGCATGCCGCCGAAACAGCCCGTGAAATGGGGCTTATCACGGTTGCCCTTCTGGGTCATACCGGCGGCAAACTGGCCGCGCTGGTGGATAAAAAGCTGGTCATCCCTCATCATTCGGTCCAGCGAATTCAGGAGGAGCAGATTTTTCTGATCCATCTTCTGGTCGAACTGGTCGAAAGTGATCTTTTCGGATGAATGACCGAATTCTGCTCAAATCGGCATCTCTTGCATTCTATAGTCTGATCGGATATTTCTTCTCCTGTCCCTTTTCTCATGCTCTGGCCCAGCTTTTTCTTGGGCTGGCGATCCTGTTTACCGTCGTTTCTTTTTTCGGTGAACATAGAGGTCTCGGCCGGTTTCATATTGGTCCCTTTTTTCTTTTTATCCTGCTATTTGTGGGATGGTCGGTGCTATCGGCCATAGTCGGCCCAACGCCGATTAAATCGCTGCTGGTTCTCAAAGAGGAGTGGTTATTTTTCATGATACCGATAGCGGCGTATCTGGCTATTGATGAGAAGAGGATAAAAATCCTTATGACGGCTCTGGCTTTATCGGTTATAATAATTTCGCTCTATGCTGTTTTTCAGCATTTCACCGGCCATGATCTTTATCACGGCGGGATGCTGGTTCCGGCCCCATCCAGCGATGGGTATCGGGTTTCGGGTCTTTTTTCCAATCGAATGACCTATGGCAATTTCTTCGCAGTGGCAGCCATGTTGTTCTTGGGGATAGCTCCATCCGCGGAAAAATGGTCGCGGAAGGCCCTGTTCTATGCCGCCTTTTTCCTGGCTGCGCTGACGACCGTATTTACATACAGTCGGGGGTCTATTATCGTTCTGGCTATCGGGGTTGTCCTGCTTATTGTAGTTTCCAGCCGCAAACATCTTAAGACAATTATCCTGCTCCTGGCGGCATTCACTGTCGTGATTTTAGTAGTATCCCCGGATATTCTGTCCCGTTATTCGTCTTCGGCACCGACCGAATGGGAGGGGAAATATGCCGGTTCGCGGCTGTCCATTTGGCGAACCGCCGGTCGGATGATAGAAAAATATCCGATTTTCGGTGTCGGCCAGGGTAATTTTGAGGACCAATATCAGACTTTTCGCGACAGGGAATCGGACCGCACCTATGGCCATGCGCATAATGATTTCCTGAATATAGCAGCCTATGCCGGAATTCCGGCCGCTCTGTTCTATCTTGGCTTCTGGGGCTTGATTCTCGCTCGGATGGTGGCGGCTATGCGAAAGTTAAAGGAAAATTGCTTCATCCGGGGAGTGATGACCGGGATCTTTTTGGGAAGTGCGGCATTTCTGATGTCCTCCACCTATGAGGCGACCTTCGCCGATGAAGAAATCAGGCTATTCCTGATGGCTCTCTGGGGGGTTTTCTGGGGGGCTTTGACAGTGGTTAAGCCGGGCGGGCTGGAGGCCGAAAAGATAGAAAAGGCTTGACATTTCTGTGTAACCAATTATAATGGCGTGCTGTTTAAAGTTATGGCAAAGAAATTAGTAAAAAAAGTCGAGAAGACTCGGTTTGAGTGGCCTTTTGGGCCAAAGAATTATGCCATTTTTGGCATCGGCTTGCTGGTTATCATCTTGGGCTACATTTCGCTGGCATCCGGTTCCATCACGCTGGCGCCGATACTTCTTGTTTTGGGTTACTGTGTCTTGATTCCGGTGGCGATCATTATTGACGGAAGAAGGAAAGAGACCCCTGCCGATAGTCTAAAAGATGGAATATCGGGCAGTTAGCTCAGTTGGCTAGAGCACCTGCCTTACACGCAGGGGGTCACTGGTTCGAGTCCAGTACTGCCCAGTATAAGATAAGGTAGATAGAGAAAGACTTTTGATGTCGAAACTTTCGCAGTTTCGGCAATGTTTAAGCGGTAAGCAAATACCGGTTGATAGCATTGACTGCAGGAGATGGATAGAGAAGAAGATATCTGATCATCGATAGTTGATTAAGTCGGGGTTGTAGTTCAGTTTGGTTAGAACGTCCCGACTGATAGTCGGGAAGACCGCGAGTTCGGATGATTGAAATTCTATGCGTATATATTGCGTAGCCGTAAGACGGACAGGTTCTATATTGGATCGACATCTGACTTAATTGACAGGTTACAGAGACATAATGGTGGAAGGTCGTTATATACGAGAAGTGGGATTCCTTGGGAGTTGGCTTACAGCGAGGAATTCGAATCGCGATCGGAAGCGGTCAGAAGAGAAAAACAACTGAAGTCATGGAAGAATAGAGAAAGGTTAGAGGAACTAATTAAATCAGGCGGATAATAGTTTTTTGGGATTCATTTTCTGCCGGATGATTGAAATAGAGATATTTTTGCAAGTCGGGGTTGTAGTTCAGTTTGGTTAGAACGTCTGCCTGTCACGCAGAAGGTCGCGAGTTCGAGTCTCGTCAACCCCGCTTTGATTGAAAATCAGACCCTTTGGCAAGGACGTCAAAGGGTTTTCTGTATGTGGGATAAAGAGTTCCGAGATAGAAAGTGCAGTTCGATAGTAAAGTATTCAGCAGTTCCCGTTGTTCCTGCCTGCTTTGATTCAAGTATAAGTTGTATGCGCTCTTAGCCAGTTCTAAAATGGCACTGCCGGTTTCATAATAATTGAAATTGGCATTCTCATGGGCCTTGATTTGGATTTGAATATCAATTAAAGCATTCTCCCATTCAGCCGATTTCCTCTGCCAAAGATCCTCAGAAATAAGACCGCTTAGCTTGTCCTCATATGCCCTGTCAAGTAGTCTGCGGGTATGATCGTATTTTTTCCTTAAAGCACTTATTGATTCTGTCTGGAATTTTATCTTGTCTTTTTGACTATCCAAGAGTGCCCGTTTGATAGATTCAATATCATCTTGATTAACTTGTAGCCGATTGAGAGTTAATTTCAAAAGGTGTGGAAATTGATAAAAAAGTAGCGTAGCCTTTCGGTGAGTTTTTAACCGAAACGGTCGTGAAGGGATTCGCGACCAAGGAAAGGATACGCTGATGTCAAGGTATGATGATTTGAAAGTTGAGTCAATCGATAAGTTGCGGGAAAGCCTGGATGAGATCGCCCGTGAGGGTTCTTTGCGGATGCTGCGGGATGTTTTGGAGCGCGAGGTGGTGGATTTTTTGGGTCGTGGGCGGTATGAGCGGGCCGGGGAGTTTAACGGCTATCGCAACGGTTACGGCAAGAAACGTAAGGTGGCCATGGGTAGTGGCACGGTGGAGCTCCAAGCGCCTCGCGTCAGGGAAAGCCTGGAGCCTTTCGAATCGAGGGTCTTGGGCTCTTATCAGAGGCAATCGGAGGGTGTTAAGAAGTTGATTCCGGAGCTTTACTTACAGGGTTTGGCGACGGGAGATTTTGAGTTGGCCTTGCGGGGTTTGCTGGGTGAGGCGGCCAGTCTGTCGCCGGCCTCGGTAACGCGCCTGAAGGAGAAGTGGCAAGGAGAGTATGAGATCTGGCGCGGGCAGTCACTCTCGGATCATCAATATCTTTATCTCTGGTGCGACGGGATATATCCCAAGGCGGGCTTGGCCGAAGACAAGACGGCTCTTCTGGTGGTTCCGGGCCTCAACGAGAATGGCGAGAAAGAACCGTTGGCGATCCTGGAAGGATATCGCGAGTCGAAAGAGAGTTGGAGTGAGGTTTTGCGGGACCTCAAAGCCCGAGGAGTGGCGAGTCCCCGGCTATTGATAGGCGATGGGGCTTTGGGGTTGTGGGCGGCCGTGACGGAGGTTTACCCCCAAGTCCGCCGTGGCGGATCAGCGCTGTTGGTGTCACAGGATGCGCAATGTTTTGAACCATTTCCCCAAACGGCGGCAGAAGGAGGTGAAGGTTGTCTTACAGGAGATGTATTACGCCTCGACCAAAGAACAGGCTTTGGGATTGATGGATAGATTTGCCCGGCGCTACCACGAAGAGTATCCGCGGGCCGTGGGATGTCTCCTCAAAGACCGGTCCGCCACGGCGGATTCTGACATATTATTCTTATCCCCGGGACCACCTGCCCTCACTCAAAACCACCAATCCCATTGAATCGATCTTTGCGTCAGTGAAACTTCGCACCAACGCTGCCCGGAGGATTAAATCAACACGTTCGGCGCTCTATCTGATCTTCCAACTGATTGCTAGGGCGCAGAAACGTTGGCGTCGCATCAATGCTCCCCAGATGGTTCAAAAGGTTATCGAAAGAATCAAATTCGAGAACGGATTAGAGGTCAAAATTGAAAAGAAAAAACGTGAAAAGGCCGCTGCTTGAAATATGAATTTACACAACTATTGACATGAGCTCTGCTCCTTTCGCTAAGACTAATCTACAAGAATCACGTCCTAACTAAAAGCCCTTCCGTGTCCGACTTCTGCTGAACCGCTACACCAAACAAACTCTTTGCAATAGTATTGCCAATTAGTGCTGCACTCTGAAGATGAAGCCGGAGAATCGGCAGCGAATTAAGGGACAAAATCGATCCTTTGGGGCGAGCCCGAGAATATTCATTGTATCATTGATTATGGAAAGTACGCAACCAATTGCACGCTCAGGCCAATCATTAGTGGCATCAAATAATTTTATTAAAAAAGTACTTGACAAGCCAATATCCACAATATAGGTTCTCAGCAAGGAGTTTGGTTTACTGCAGATGTTTTCTTTCTGACCATAGCATCTGTGATTGGCTAACGGGCCCGAGCACACCCGTATATTTGAGTAGAATGTTGAGGTCGGAAGGACGCTTCCGCTCACTAAAGATTTGGATTTTGTTTCGGGAGGCAAATGAAAACAAGATCTGTCAGCGTGCTTACATGCTTAACCATAGTCATTCTCTGTTCCCCCCTGACAGCATTATCGCAAGGGGCCGCACTCTACAAGGGCAATCAGAAAGTCCTTGATCTGGAAGAAGTTCCAATATCCTCGCCTACTTCATCAGCAAAGGTCCCGGTCGCCAGGAGCACCGCGGGGCTCGAGTTGTACAAACGGGTTATGGGTCCTGAAATCAATAACCAGCCTCATGAACAGGGCGATTATTTACAATTGGTCATTAGATGCCGGGGGTTGGTGCAAAATGTAAAGTCGATTGCTGATGACGGCCTATTGGATTCCCCTAACCTGGTGGAACTACTTGATCTTAGACAGGAATTGATCAACAGCAATCAGGCACTTAAACTGAAATTCGGAGAATCCGAGTCCGATTTCAGAAGCCGGGGATACAGCCAGGAGAAGCTGGCCAGATTTGCCAAGTTTGTGGAACGCCACAATCTTGCCGCCGACCAACTCTTGTCCCTCATGGAAAATCTGGAGACCGCCTGGACCTCTCGAAATCAATCAGTTGTGGCTCAAGTGATATTGGACTTAGAACGATATTTTGGCGAGAACTATGTTTCGCCTGAACCACCCTTATTAAACAGCCAGCCTTTGCCGGTTATGATGGACGTAAGGCGTGCTCCCGTAATCCAGCGGAGTGAAGGGGAGAACGCGGCCATCAAGCTGAGCCCGACGATTTCAAGGTTGCTGAAGAATTACGGCCCTGCCGATTTGGATACCACGATTGACGTTAAGTTCACTCCCGAGATTACCGCTCTGGCCGATTCTCTAAATCATTCGCCGCTTGAGATTTATAATTTCGTCAGAGACAAATTCGAATTCGAACCTTATCTCGGCTCCAGAAAGGGCTCGCAGAAGACGCTTGATGACAGGCGTGGGAACGATTACGACCAGGCTTCATTATTGATAGCATTGCTGAGAGTTTCCGGAATTCCGGCCCGATATGTAACCGGGCAGGTCGAGATGACTATCGAGCAGGCCACCAACTGGTTGGGGATTGATGATCCGGGAAACGCCGCCAGCATTCTCACCACATGCGGGATGGAGGGGATATTGGTCAATGGGCCGACAGGACCGGTGGCTATTGAATGCCAGCGTGTTTGGGTTGAAGCCTGGATTCCGTTTATCAATTATCGCGGCGCATTAAATGACTCTACCGGCTATATGTGGGTCCCGCTCGACCCAACTTTCAAGCAATATAATTATAAGCCCGGCATTAACTTCCCCGCCGAGATCGGGTTCAACGCCGAAGCCTTCGTCCGGGATTACATTTTATCGGGAATGAAGCCGGAGACGCCGGGCGAAGTGTTCAAACAGATGTTGCTTGATTCCCTGGCGGTATACCATCCGGGTGCCACTCTCGAAGACATAATGACAAGCCGCACAGTTATTAAGGAGACCGATGGCATTATCCCCGGGACCTTGCCTTACGATCTGCTTTCAAGAGATGGTGAATTCTCGGCTATCCCGACAGACAAGAGATATTATATCCGGTTTCACCTATATGATGATTACGGGATGATGAATCTGGATTATACAACCAACCTGCCGGAGATTGTCCTCAAGCAGGTAACGATTTCATATGTCGGAGCGACCCCCGCCGACCAGCAGATAATAGATGACGCCGAAGGGATTTTCAACGTCTCCACTCCATATCTTGTTGATTTGCAGCCGGTTCTGAAGATTGATGGCTGCGAGGTCGCTCGCGGCACAGGCTCCGTGGTAATGGGAACAATACATTACTCTGATATGCATTTCATGGCGCCTTTGGGGTCTTCCAATCAAATGCCCACAGTTTACAACAATATCACTGCAGGCAATTACCAGGGAATAGGCATCGATACCGAGGATGCTTCCCCGTCGTTATTCGGTGAACCTACTACAACCTGTGAAGAAAACATGCTCGGGCAGGAGCAGCACCAGCTCGCCCTGACCTATTTAAGCAACTGCGATATGGCGGACGACAACATTAGCGAATTGTTGCACATAGTGGTCATGAACGATGTTTCCGAGGCAATTGTAGAAAATTCTGTGACGGTCTTGTATAATATTTGGGGCGATCCCATCTCGATGGAATGGACCGGCATGATTGTCGATGCCGACCGCAAAATCGTTGGCCCATTCTCTGTGGACGGCACCGGTAACGCGTGTGATTTCATGCGGTTGGGCGGAGCCGCCGGCTCTATTGAAGAAAACCGGCTGTTTGAGGTCCGTTTCGAGGAGGAGGCTATTTCCGCGGTCAAGATCCTGGAATTGGCTGTCGATTCCGGAATCGCCATCTGCGAAATCACGACAAGTATTGCCGCAGACTGCCCCGGATTCAATCATCCTAGTTCTATCCGTAATGCGGTCAACAGCGCGCTGGCAAAGGGACACCATGTGATTATTCCGCAGCGCGATTTTACCTATTACGATTGGAGTGGCACCGGGTACATTGATATTGACCCGGTTACCTGTGCAGCAGGATATATAATTTCCGGCGGCCATAATGGCGGCGCGACGGTGTGGGTGTGGGTTGACCCGTGGTTTCTCTGGTTTTGGAGAATCCAATGCTCGCAGGCCGTAGGGACGGTGACCGTCAGCCCGTCCAGCTCCAACGGCTGGTATTGTGCCGACAGTTGGGATTTCTGGACTTTCACCGTGCCGACTGTTAATTATTACGGCAGAGACAGGAATGGCACCTGCTCTATAGTAACAACATCTACGAATAAACAGTATTGGGTACCCATCCCTATCTCATTGATTGCGACACTCTGGGGGCCTGGCGAGTTTGTCTTCAGCGCCGGAGGCGATGGCAGCCCGTGCTCACAGTGCACAGGTGTGGAAAAGCGGGTTAGTATCGCGAAAGTGGAGTTCCCATCTGGCCAGTTCAGTCTTTGTAGTGGTGGTAGCAAACCCATGAAAATCACTGTGAAGCCTGCCGGTGCCCCGGTGTCGTTTGAGACAGGTAATGCCGCTGTGGCCACAGTGTCCGGATCTACGCCTTCACTGAGTATCGAGGCCGGAGATGTGGGAACCACCTCAGTCATTGCTATCTTGGCGGGTGCGGAGTGTGGAAGCAAAACGATAGGCGTTACTGCGATTACGGTAGACTTGGTAGGGCATCTACCTGGTACAATCGCCGAACCTGGCGCGCAGGTATCAGAATCTGAGGAGGAGGATGCTCACAATCTCATTCTCTTTGACAATGATGACGATGACGATGGCAACGGAATCAAAGATAAGGCCGACGAAACAATTGGCGTCCGGGATGACGATATTGTGAAACTGACGATCAAGCGGCCTTGCGATGGCCTCAGTTCAGGCACGTTGGGACTATCCGTCACGCCGACGAATGTGTTGCATGTATTTGAATCGTCGGCAAGTCGACTACTCCGGGAGTATTCGCTCGATTTTGCCTCTCCCAGCGGGGATCTGGCGGGACTCGCGGCCCATGATGTAGATTTATATGTTGAGGGGATAAAACCTAGCGTTGATGTCGCTATCAAGGTTACCGTAAAGGATGCTGATGGAGCAGAGATTGCGAGTGACGAGGTACATATGTTCTCGTCCATTGAACTAATTCTCCGTCGCAATGTTGTGCAGGCCTCCATTGACCAGGGTTTATCTGGAATAAAGTTCAGTTGGGGCGGCAAGATGACCAATGTATATCCAAGCAATTCATATTGGATACAGGACGGAAATGGCATAACAACTCGGGTGGCTGTCAATTCCGGCGATGCCATAGACAACCTGTTTTCTGTGCAACCTCCGGGTGAGGAGTTCGGTGTCGAGTGCAATGGCGCTATACGGATGGTATGGTTTCGGGCCATTCTAGAATGCTACGAGGAGTGCAGTTCGAGTGCAGGCAGAACAGAGTTTAGTACAAGATTTCCCAGCATCACGTTCAATAGCAACAGCAGCACGCAACCGCCGCATAGTAGTAGTGAGCAGCATTCGCGCTACTTGTTTGGGGATTGGCGTTATGTCAAAAACCCAGATGTTGACCCTGCTGAAATAGCGTGGCAAGGCGAAAACGTGATTCAAATGACGAACAGTGATGCTGACTTAGCCCGATTCTACGGACATCCATTGGGCGTAGAAACACTAGCCAATATCAAGTTGTTCCTTAATCAACATAGGAAGCCCGGAGCAACACAGGAGGCATTCTTGATGGACAATGCGTCGCGACTCAATGCAGTTACACTAACGGAGTGGCTTCTGGAATAGACAGGGTGGCACTATTATTTGTATGGAGGATATCTGATGAAAATTGTAACAAAGATAGACGCGCTGGTTGTCGTTGCGACTCTAGTATGTGGCTTTTCTTATGGTCAGAGCTCATACCATGAAAACGCCAGCATTATTGACAGTGGTCACACTATGGCGGATAGCATTTCTACCCGGCCATTCATGAAATCGGTGGCGAGGATGAAGCAACTACCGCAGGAGACGCGCCTGGTGTCATATCTCAAGTTGGCACAGACCCTCGACCCGTCTCCTAAGCTCAAGCCGTCGGAGGATTCGACGAGTTTGTATTGCTTCTCGCGAGAGTTGTTCCTACAACGGGAGGACTCGGCGCTGAAATATCTTGAACGGTCTATTAGCGATATGGATGCCAAGAAAGCGATATGGATGGCGGTGGCACGGACTCCCGGCGATCGAGCCGACAGACTCCTTCAAGCATGGTCAATTACACACCCCGAAGCGGTTGAGTTGATGAAATATCACCCGGATGCACAAGAATTGTTACTGCGTGTAGTTGAGGACAGGCGGGCACCTGCCGAGCGACGAGCTATGTCGGCCCGCATTCTTGCAGATATGAGAAATATTGATGTCCTTCCGCGCTTGATGAGATTTATCAACGACAGTACTCCAGTCATTGAGGTGAGCGCAGAAAAGGCAAAGACTCTTGGGGATGTCATTAGCGAATGTGTCGATCGGCTCAAGACAATAAAATAGTGTTTGGTGGCTGGGTTTCTTATTGGTGGTCGGAGGCAGTCCAAGGTGAGCCAGGTACCTGAAAGGATGAGCAAGAAGCTCGTTGCTATGTATGAGCGCGGATTCAAAGAGATTCTGGTGGCGGCGGTTCCAGTGGCTGTGACTGTCACCGTTCCCACCGCGGCCCAGGGAGTTGCCATTTCAAATTGTGTGTCATGGCTAGAGACCAATCAGGACGTCTCGGGATTGGGGGGGGGGAAATGGGCAAATCCCATTCCGCGATGCGGCGGTTGTCGCGGATTTCCTGTTCAGGATGGGTGCCGATACTGCATTGATCTGCAAAGGATAGAGGGCAATTCAGGGCCTCTTGAGTGCAAGTATCCTGCAGCCGACCCTATTTTTAAGAAAAGGATAAGGTGGAAAAATGAGTAAGTTAATGGCTGGATGTATGATTGCCTTCTTTGCTATCTTTAGTAGCAATGTCGTGGCCCAGATTTCTTCCATTAATAGCGGTGCCAACTGGCTGGTGACCAATCAGGATATCTCCGGCTTTTGGGGGGTAAATAAGCAGACCCCATTCCGCGATGCGGCGGTTGTCGTTGATGCCCTCAATGCGCTTGATGCCGACTCAATTGTCATCAATAACGGCCTCAATGCCATCAGTTCCACTCGCACCAGTTCGAACGATTACCTTGCCCGCAAAATCATGGCCACCGCATCGGCCAGAGAAGGTAGTGTGCCCGCCTATCTGGTCGATAGCCTTGCCAATATGCAGAGCGCCGACGGGGGATGGGGTTACCAGAAAAATTATGCCGGCAATAATCTCGAAACCGCGCTTTCGCTTCGGGCGCTTCGGGCGACTCTCTATTCCAATATGACCAAGCTCGGGCAGGGTGTGAATTTCCTTACCTCTGATCAGAATGCCGACAGCGGCTGGGCCTTTGTATCAGGCGATTCCAGCCGGGTTTTCTATACCGCCCATGCACTCATCGCCCTTACCGCCTATGCCGGCGACTTCAGTCTTGCCGTGCCAATACGGCGCGGCGTCAATTGGCTGCGCACTCAGCCACACCCCGATGGCGGTTTCGGTACCGGTGCGGTCAGTAATCCCTACGAAACCGGCTTGGCGCTCGCCGCTCTTATCAAAGGCGGTTATACCGGCTCGGAAGTGACCAACGCCATTAGCTACCTCGAGACCAGTCAGCTTCCCGATGGCAGTTGGAATGAGGACGCCTATAGTACCGCCAAAGCTATCTATGGCCTTAATTATGTCGGCCCCGACCTGGCTATTTCCGCATCGGATATTGTGCTCTCCAAGCCTGCGCCGGTTGATTCCGATATTGTTACTATCACCGCCACAATCCGCAACCGCGGTGTGCTTGCTGCCAGCAATATTCTGGTGCAAATTTTTGACGGCAACCCGACACTTGGTGGCGTGCAAATCGGCACCGATGCCACTATCGCGTCTCTCGCCCCCGGCGCCTCCAGTATCGTGCAGGTGACCTGGAACACTCTCCACCTGGCCGGTGACCATAATATTTATGTTGTTATCGACCCGGCCAATACGATTCGGGAGCCGGAAAAGCTAAATAATACCAGCCTAAAGACGATTCATGTATACTTTCCACCCGACCTGGTCATGACGTATAATTGCATCACATTCGATCCTGCAGAGCCCGAAATCATCGACGAAGTCGCAGTGATCGCCACGGTCTGGAACACGGGCGAGGTTGCTGCCACCGGTGTGCCCATCGATTTCTGGGATGGCGATCCACAGGCCGGAGGCATACCTTTGCTGTCCTCTCCATACATCATCTCTTCAATTGCTCCCGGTTCCAAGTTTACTCTTAATCTTAATATGGGCAATTATTTTTCTATCGAAGGCAATTACGTCATCTATGCCTGTGCCGATATTAACAACGTCATAAGAGAAATAAGTGAGTTCAACAACTGCAATAACGATACTCTGAGAGTCGGTTTGCAGTCGCGTTCTTATCCCCTGAATGCCGGTTTGACCCTTTTGGGATTACCTCTGACCCCTCTCAGTGCTCTGTCATCCTATCTGATGATTCCTCAGATAAGCCTCTGCAATGAAATCGATGGATGGGACAGGGTCAATCAGCGATGGATTAGTGCCGTGGATATCGGAGGAGGCGTGATTATCGGCGAGGAATTCCCGATTGCTCTTCGTGACGGATTTTTTGCACGTGTTACGGGAAGCAGCAGTGCCGGCTTTTTGGGGCGGCGGGCAACCGTGCACGAGTGCACCGACCTTCAGCAGGGACTCAATATTGTATCCGTCCCCAACGAAGATGCCTGCTATACCGCTTATAGTCTGATAGATGACATCAATTCCTGTGTAGAGGCCCACCACTGGGATCCGCTTCTGCAAATGTGGGTTTCCGCGGCCGAAATCGCGGAAGATGTCTTCATCGGTGAGGATTTTTCCGTTACTCCCGGAAACGGATATTTCGTAAAAGCGAATCAGACCTCCCAGTGGTGCACTCATACTTGCGATACTATACCGATTCCCAAACTCCCCGACCTGTTAGTGACGACCAATGATATAATGTTTAGCCAGAACCCGGCCACTGCCGGCGTTCCGGTAGGGATCTATGTTAATATCAACAATATTGGCACCGATACTGCCCGCACGCCGCGATTGGATATATATCTGGGAGATCCCCATGCCGGCGGAACTCGGATGGCCTCGGGAAATATTCCGGTCGACATACCCCCCGGTGGCTCCAGCGATTTTTATGGGAGCACGTTCACATTCGGCGGCTCCGGGGTCGCTCAAATATACGGAATAGCCGATCTGGCCAATACCATAGCTGAATTGGATGAAACCAATAATGAAGCCAGCAAGCCCTTGACCATTAATCCTGCCATTCTGGCCGTTGGAGAAACGGTTCGGAGCATTGAACCGCTCTCTGCGCTGGCCTTTGATGCAGCGGGGCTATCGAAACCCATTCCGGTCAGTATTTCCCGCAAGGCTTTTGCATCGGGAGCGGCGAGCGTCAGCAGACTGAAGGTCGGCAATCTAAGTAGTTCCTCGGCGGTCATAGCCTGGTGCACGGATGGGATCACTTCCGGCTCAGTGAACTACGGAACCTCCACTTCCCTGGGGTTAACCAAATTCGAAACGACCGTTCCGGGTAGTATGCACACGGTTACCCTAAGTAACTTGTCGGAGAATACGACCTATTATTTTGAAATTTCGCTGCCTGGTGTAATCGACAATAACAACGGCAGATTCTACTCATTTACGACTACAAAGGTGGGGGCGGGGAAGCCTTTTATTCTCTATGGCCAAGTTATTCGGAAGTCAACCGGCGACAGTGTCAGTAATGCGCAGGTGTCGGCCGCTTTGAAAAGGAATGCTGAGTTTTCATTTGCTCTTCTTGCGACAACAAATAACAAGGGGGGCTGGATGCTTAACTTGGGGAATCTGAAGAGCGCCGTATCCAACGGAGTTGAATTATTCGGAACAGGGGATACGGTTCTTCTTGAATTTCTGGCAGACAGTAATTATTCCGCGGTTGATACGATAGTTGTCGCGGATATGAGTCCCCAGAACTGCAAAGTAAGCGAATTAGAGAGGTTTGCACTTTGTGGTGATATTGACGGGTCCGGCGTAATAAACCTGTCCGACATTACCAGACTAATTGTATGGCTCTATAAGGGCGGAAGTAGCATACCTCCTGTCACTTTAGAGGTCGGTGATGTGGATTGTTCTGGTGTCATCAATATCAGAGACATAGTCAGTTTGATCAGGTTCGTTTACCGCAACGGTTCTGCCCCATGTGCCGGTTGTTGATATTGGGGTGGACGAAAGAAATAAAGTCGTCTTATAACAAATCCGGGCCTCCGGGCATAAGTGCCGGGGTCTGGCCTATTCCTCACGAGAGGAGCATCTATAGAGGAGTGGTACTATGCTTTCTTTAAGGAATTGTTTCAAGATAGTCACGTTTGCAGTTGCTTTCAGCATTATTGCATTCTCTCCGGTATTTGCTCAGATTCACAACGTTGTCGTGTCAAATGTCACCAGTTCTTCAATAACGATCTCTTGGACGACAGAAGAGAATCTGAATGGTTGCGTGAATTACGGAACAACATCAGCCCTGGGATCAAGCAAATGCGATAATAGACCCGACGGTCAGATACATCTCGTTGAAATCAGCGGGTTGGCATCAGGGACCGGTTACTTTATTGAAGTCACATCGGGAGCATATGTCGATGACAATTCCGGAGGATTTTATCATTTTGCCACATCCAGCGCAGGCACCGGAACTCCTTATGTCATTTATGGTACCGTGTATGAGTCCGGCGGTGTCACCCCCGCCATCGGAAAGCTGGCATCTGTTCGTCTGAAATCCGGGAATATTCTTTCCCATTCCCTTAGTGGCTTCACAAACAGTGGAGGCATCTGGAACCTTAACTTGGGCAATTTGAAAAATTCCTTGACCGGCGAAGTCCTTTCTTATGCTGCGGGTGATTCCGTCTTCGTTACTATAGAAGGGGCCACAAGCGGTTCTGCAGCTTATTCATTTCTTGTTTCCGGAACAAGTCCCCAGAATGCCGGTGCGTGCATTTTACAGAGTATTGGCACGCATACAATCACGGCGAGCGCCGGTTTGGGCGGTTCTATTAGCCCGAGCGGATCAGTTGGCGTTACTCACGGTTCCGATCAGACTTTTACGATCACGGCGAACGTAGGTTATCATGTTCTTGATGTGGTGGTTGACGGCGGGTCGGTAGGCCCGCTGACCAGCTACACATTCACGAATGTGACGGCTGAGCATAGCATCCACGCCACTTTTGCATGCGACGTTCCCATCATAAATTGTCCTGTACCGATAATGGTATCGCTGTGCGGATATGGTGACGTTTGCGTCAGCCTGCCGGTGAGTAACTACGATAATGTTGCGGTGGACGGCGGGACTTGGGGCAATGACACGCTCTGCTTTCACGCGGCCGGTTCGGGGTCTTATCCTCTTGAGGTAATTGCGACCAATGGCTGTGGAGCGGACACCTGTGAGGTGACGGTGAATGTGACGCTGGGGGGGTTGCCGGAGATCAATTGTCCGTCGACGGCGTTGGAGGTTATTGTTTGCTCACCTGGGGAAGTCTGTGTGAATCTGCCGGTGAGCAACTATCAGAATGTGACGGTCTCGGGGGCGACGTGGTCGAATGATCAACTCTGTTTCATAGTGACCGGTTCGGGGTGTTATCCATTTGAGGTGATTGCGGCCAATGGCTGTGGAGCGGACACCTGTGAAGTGACGGTGAATGTGACGCTGGGGGGGTTGCCGGAGGGTGGCATCTGTATCAATACCAAAACCCAATCGATCGGAATGGAAGGAATCGAGATAATTGTGAGGGATGGGTTGGGTAATTATGTTGGCAATGGTTATACAGACAACATGGGCAATCTGGCGTTTGATGATTTGACCAATGGGGATTACCTTGTTGAGCCGGTCGTTCCGATGGGTTTTGTGGTGATTCCGTTGGGGGCGCAGTTGGTGACGGTAAATGGTTATCCATGCAGCGAGATTTCATTCCAGTTTACACCGACGGCTACGGGCAAGGTGAAGAATATTTGGTGGTGGAAATCGCAGCTTAAGTATGTCAAAGACGGTCTTCGTTCGGAGATAACTCGGGCTGACATTGATCGGTATTGTAATACGATTTACGGTCATTTTTATCTGAGGGGTGATGGTTTTGCGATTCAGATTGAGGGTGTTACCTATGCTTCTGGGCCGCGGCCTCTTACCTTTGATGATGTTTATGAGTCATTTTTGGGTTTTTATGAGGGTTCTTACGATGCTCATGCTGCCCGTGCCTTGCTGACTAATATGTTGAACATTGCATCGGGTCGGCAGAATCAGCGAGCCGTTATCAGTAATGATGGAGCCACGGCGAGTCAGGCTATCACTCATTTTGCTGGTCTTTATGTGTCTGGTGGCAGAGATAATTATTACACGGCATATATCAATCTGAGAAGGATGCACATGATGGAGAAGATCCCGGCTGGGATCATACCTTTGATGACCCCGAATATCATGTATAAACCGGAGGAAGGGTTAGAGCTTCCGGCCGTTTTCAGTCTGTCACAGAATTATCCCAATCCTTTCAATCCGACGACTGAGATCAGGTTCAGTCTGCCGGTTGCTTCCGATGTCAGA
>JAPLUR010000096.1 GCA_026397505.1 Candidatus Zixiibacteriota bacterium | reverse complement strand
GGTGATTCCTTTCGCCTTGAGAATAGCATTTTCTTCCAGAGTCTCACCGGTTTCTTCCACCTCGGGGAAATCAAGAAAATCCTTGAAAGTCAGGATGGTTATGGGCAGATCTTCAAGAAGATGCATTATCTCCCTGATTTTATCCTGGTTTCTGGTCGCGAGAACAAGTTGCATTGTTCGTCTATTAGTGGAAGTACTCAAGTTTGTCTATAACGGTAGGGCGCGCCATTCTTGAGCTCCGACCCTTACAAACCATATGATATGACGTCATAATTTGATGTCTTTAAAAAGCTGCTTCAAATCATTATAATTTTTCCGGTGCTGGCGTCGGTCTGCGGGATGATGTTTCCACGGAATTACTCTGGAATTTGTGTAGCTGTAATATTTCTCAAATGCTGTTTTCGGATTAGAAAGGGATTGCTTAACTTCCTTCAGATCCAATGCCCACATAAGTTCAATAAAAGTATTGCAGCAAAGAATAATATCTGGTTTGATAATTTCAATCTCCTTGGCAATGAATGACTTGTCTAGATAAACAAATGCGTGCAGAAGTGAAAAATCCGTTACTGAACGTCCTGTATACTTCTTTACATTCATTGTCGCTATACTTTTTATAGCCGTTATCATTTCAATAGGCGAGGAATTTATCTTTTCAAAATCATCAAATTCATTAAGAATACCCCAAGCCCACTTCGCAACTTGATGGAATAATTGCCACTTTGGTCCTTTATTCAATTGGGTTCTCAGATCCCCTTCAGGGAATGAATTGGTCTCTCTTAAGACAAAAAGAACCTTCTTTTTTGCAACATCATAACTCGGCTCATCAATAATTCCATCAGCGCTGAAATCCTTCACGGAGATTCCAAAATTCGCATAGTGCTTCCGCCAATCATCAAATAGACGATCAAGAGACTCATTCTTGCTCATGTTCACTCCTTTCGGCACTTTGATAAACGACTAGGCATCGGCGGGCTCTGAGAAAAGGCCCACAGTTCTATAAATAAGTACTAGCGGTAAGTCGTCATTTTATCTCTCGTGGCGGCGGCCCGTCGTACGTGAAATGTGTGTTCCCCAGTTGGCGCATCGGTTTTTCGCGGGTCATTTCTTCGTAGGCATGGGCCAGAAGCCCCGGCACCCGGGAAATAATGAAGAATCCTTTTCCCAGCCGCCAGTCAAAGCCCATATCGGAGATCACCGCCCCAATAGCGCCGTCAACATTGATCGGGAGCTTCTTCCCACTCTGCTTTTCCAGCGCCGCTTCAATGGCCAGACAGAGTTCAATATGGCGTCCGGAAAAATGGCATCGTTTCGCAATTTCGAATAGTTTTAGAGTGCGCGGGTCAACATTATGAAGGCGATGACCGAATCCCGGGATCCGCTTCTTTTTATTATTCAAATCGGCAACCAGTTCCTCCGCAAGTTTGGTGACCTCACCATCCTTTTTGGCCCATTCCTGCATAATTCTGGCCGCCTGTTCGATAGCGCCGCCGTGGCTGTCGCCAATCACCAGAACGCCTCCGGCAATGGCCGCGTTGAGCGAATTCCCGCCGGCAATCACATTGCGCGTTCCCAGCACCGAGGGCGGCGAGCAGCCGTGGTCAATCGATGAAACCAGAATCGCTCGCATCATCTCCCCTTCCGCCTTAGTCGGCAATTCCCCCTTGAGAATGAGAAACACCGTCTCGGCGAAAGAGAGTTTCTCCATGATATCGGTGATATCATAACCACGCACCCGGATTTTGCCGGGGGCAATATCGGTAATAGCGGATTTCCATTCGTTCTCAGCCATATTATTTCTTCTCTTTCAATTCACCTGTCGAATCAGGCAGATATTGTTTTGTTTCTATCCCCTGGTAATAGGTCTCCGCGAATTTTAGCCAGCCTTCCTCGAATTTTTTCATATCAGTTCCGAAAAGCTGTTTGACCGACTCACTGAATCCGGCGGTTGATTGCCAGAGCATTATGAAACGATTGATTCCAAAATTATAGGTTATAAAGCCGACCAGGGAAGCTCCCTCCCAGGCGCGATGAAAGCTGTCGGTCCGGTCATAACTATCATTGTTGAACAGAGAATCAAGCGGAATATACATCTTCGTGACAAACAGCGAGTAGGTATTATGGTGGTAGTCGCCGCCGGAATAATCAAGCAGGGTGGCCAGACCTTCATAGAGCACTTTGAAATCAGTCATCCGCACATTCATTTTCTTGATGAGGTACCTGGCCAGTTCCAGCCCGAAAGGAGTGTGTCTATCCCAGTGAATCTGGTTTTCGGTTGAAAAAGGAAGATCCCGACCGGTCAATATTTTTCCTGATTCGGGATTATCATGAATATAAAAATGAATGGTATCGGGCGGAATTTCCATGGCCAGAAATTCACAATCCTCCGTCAAATACCTTTCAAAAGCATTTGAGAATTGTTCCATTCTCTTGCCCCAATAGCAGTCGGGGGGATAATGGAAAACAAAATGCTTATAACTATAGGTCAACCAGTCCGGATATTGAGGGAGTCCCTGTTTGACCTCCTTTTTGGCGCACCCGGCGGAAAGAAAAATAATCGCCACAAATAGCAGAATGACCGACAATATCTTTTTTTCGGTTATCATAATAGACAGCACGCTTTCATATTCTTATTAAGGTGGTAAAATATATCATTTTGTGCGGCAAAAGTCAAAGGATAACCGGCCGATACTAAACGGCGACCGTTGATTCAGCCGCCGTTCAGTCTGTATAGAGAATAGACCTTACTTGGAAACAATTCTGGTGTAGCGGAGCGCCTTGGAGGGACAGAAATGGGCGCAGGCCGGATCCCCTTTGCAGAGATCACATTTAACCACCTCGTTGTGTACCTCATCAAAAAGAGCGCAGCCGAACGGGCAGGCCGCCACACAGGCCATGCATTTCACACAACGGTCCAGATCCAGTTCCACCGCTCCGGTCTCTTCGTTCCTTCTCAATGCATTATAGAAACATGATTTGACACAGGCCGGGTCATCACACTGAAGGCAGGTCACCGGAACATATTTGTCCTTGGCATGAAGCAGAGGATAAATACGGCTTCTCCCCTGTTTGAGGTTCCTGGCATGGCTGAAGGCACAGGCTAGTTCGCAGGTGCGGCAGCCGGTGCAGAGGATCGGGTCTACGACAAAGCGATACTTCATTTGGTCACCTCCTGAACCGCCACCACAAGTTTGCCCATCGTCTTGGCGAGTTCCATCCGCTTGCAGTCATCGCAGGTATCGAAATAACCGGCCGGCAGACCCCGCTTGCGCATCTGATAGTCCGCAAAATCCCGCGTGATGATCTTCTTGCCGCATTTCTGACAACTGAGAAGTTCGAACTTGCGTCCCCAGATGCTTCTTCCCGTCTCATCATCCGTCCATTCGATGAAATGTGTCGGACAGATATGAGCGCAACTGAGACAGCCGATACAATCAACCGCCGGTTGATTGAGCGGCGGCGCAATTACTTTTTCGTGCCCCCGTTCCACCGCCGATATGGCATG
>JAPLUR010000095.1 GCA_026397505.1 Candidatus Zixiibacteriota bacterium | reverse complement strand
CTGAAGTTCCACTAGTTCCCTGCGCATCCTGACCCGCAAATCGGCATCGAGATTGGAAAGGGGCTCATCGAGAAGGTATAGATTGGGCTGCCTGATAATCGCCCGCCCCAGCGCCACCCGCTGCCGCTGGCCCCCGGAAAGCTCCGCCGGGCGGGAATCCAGACGATCCCCCAGACCGATCAATTCGGCGGTGGCGGCAACTCTTTTCTTTATCTCATCTTTTTTTACTCCGGCGACTTTCAGAGGAAACGCCAAATTCCCCGAGACGGTCATATGAGGGTAGAGCGCATAATTCTGGAAAACCAGCGCCACATTCCTTTTCTGGGGCGGCAGCATATCCACCCGGCGATCGCCGATATAGATCTCGCCGCCATCCGCCGTTTCCAGGCCGGCAATGATCCGAAGAATCGTCGATTTGCCACACCCGGAGGGACCAAGCACTACCACCAGTTCCCCTTCGGCTGTCTCGAGCGAGATACTGTCGAGAATCTTCTTTCCGGAAAAACTCTTATCGATTGCTTTGATTTTCAGAGTGGCCATATTAATCCTGCACCGTTGCTGTTTCCATTGTAACGGTGCCATTTTCAATCCGGAAATGTCGTCCCTTTTCCGCCATCATCGCCGGCACCTGCGAAGCGGTCGTCAGAAAGAGCTGGCCGAAATCCCCGAACGATTCTATCAGCCGCTCTTTTCGGCTGTCATCCAATTCGGCAAATATTTCATCAAGGAGAAGAATCGGTGTCCCTTTCCGGACTTTCTTCAGATACTCAAACACTGCCAGCTTGAGCGATATCGCCGCGGTGCGCAGTTCCCCCTGAGAGCCGTGAGTCCGCGCCGGAAACCCGCCGATCTCAAAATCAATCTCATCCCGATGCGGCCCCACCAGAGCGGTCTGGAGAATTCTTTCTCTGTCTTTATATCGTTCCAGCTTCTCGCGGAAATTTCTTTCTATAATTTCATGAACAACAACACCGCTGTCAAGGTGCACGGAAGGATTATAGACCGCCTGCAATTTCTGCCCGCCCGATATGTTTTGATAATGCTCCCCGGCGCTGGCGGCGATAGCATCGAGAAATTTCTTCCTTTCCAGCATTATCGCGGCGCCATATTTGATAAGAAGTTCATTGTATGGCGTGTCGCTTTCCGAATTATCCTGTTTTAGGAACGAGTTTTTCTGTTCCAGCACCTTGCTATAGTCACCGAGGTTGGATAGATATTTCGCCGAAGCCTGCGACAGATAAACATTGATAAATTCCCGTCGCCGCGCCGGCGGCCCCGAGAGAATCTCCATATCACCGGGAGCGGTCGAGACAACCGTGCAGCGCTCGAATAGCTCCGCCGCTCGAACACCGACCCTGTCAATGGTGATCTTTTTTCTTCCCCCGGTCTGATATGCAACCGCGATACTGCATTTATTCCCGCCGCTGTCAACCTCCCCCTCCAGCCGATACACGCCGGCGTTTTCTTTGACCATGACGGCATCGGCGCCGCCGCGGTGTGAGCGCCCCAGAAGAAGGACAAAGATCGCCTCCAGAAGGTTTGATTTCCCCGCTCCATTGCGGCCATAAATAATATTTACGCCGTCACAGAAATCCACTGAGGCTGATTTGAAGTTCCGGAACGAAATGATATTTAATGATTGAATTAACATGAGGCAAAGAATTGGCCAAGTAGATATTTACTACCCAAACGTCTGAGATTCACTTGCATTATTGGCGTTCAGTGGCCCAGAATTTTAATTCCTCACGCTTCTTTTCATTGCTATAGACATTAGATGGCTCGGGACCCGTTGGACAATCATAAGGTGCATTGAACTCACCGGGCGAAGCTAAATGCAATATTAATTGTGCAACAGGCAGCCCAGGATAAAGAACCAACGGAACGCGGCCCAAGTTCACCATCTCCAAAGTGAGGCAGCCCTTATAGCCAGGGTTTATTGCAGTGGCTGTTGCGACAACCAGACCAAGGCGCCCCCATGATGATCGACTAAGCACATATGCAAAAATATCATTTGGTAAACATATATATTCAAATGTGCTGGCTAATACGAGTTCGTTGGGATGCAATACCATCTTCTCACCAAAATTAATTCTCTGCCACGTTTGGTAACGCCAGGCGTTTTTTGCATGTTCAGCAGCATCTTTTACGTCTAGAGAGGGAAATTCCGTACGACGTGTCACAATGAACTCGGTACTTAACCTAATGTCAACAGCACCATCTGCCACCTGGGATTTTTCCAGGAGTGGTGTGATAATCAGTCGCCGATGAGGATCCTTATCGCACAACCGTGCCAATATCTCCTTGGTATTAAGAACGCCACTCGCGGGAATGCCATCATCCTGCTGGAGTAACGTCTCTTGTCTCAAACCATTCTCGTTTGATGTCATTGAGTTCTATTGCCTTCAGAATAAGTCTATTTGCTTTCGCTGATTCCTTCACAAATGTTCTATCATCCTCGATATAATCTAAGGTGCATACTTTATAAATCCATCCGGCGAGTATAATATGTCTAAAATCTACCGTTTCGTTGCCCGGCCAGTTCAACTCTACGCAAGAAATAACCTCATTTGGTACGGCCCCGTTATTTAATCGACAACAGAGTTTTAGCGCGATTTCAAGATCAATTGGATTGTCGCTGGTGAAACTGCCATTACCTAAGCATTCTTCTATGCTATTCATGATTATTGGCAGACGCACGACCAGAATTTCATGTGCTAGTTTTGTCACAATACTTCGCGCGAATGCAGCTTCATCTGTGCGCAAATGGGTTATTTCGTCCATTTCATTCAATTTGCTCTCAAGTCTTTCAATTGTCGTCTTTATAAAAGACTGTTGCGTATCATGGAACTCGCCCCAATTTATGTTGGCCGGGGTTATTGCTAATCTAAGCTTTACAAGATCAATACTTGAGAGCATAGCCCGCAACCTAAAGCGCCAAGGTGGATGCTTCCCCTGGTACTCGTCCAGTGAAAGGCTACCAAGGGAAAAGCTATGTGCAGCAAAAAGCGCGCAGATACCGAAGAACCGCATAGCGAAGATATCACAAAAGGTCTCTTCAATCCAATGAAGCAGAAGTGTTTTGAAATCAGTAAACTTCTGCGCAATAAATATGATAGATTGTGTCCTTTCCAAATCGGGATGGGAAATTTGAATATCTTCCCGAATTCTATCTATTACTCTAGATGCCTCACCACTAATATCGTGCAATTGTGATACATACCTATAAAATAGATTATGACCTATTTCATGTGCCAGTAAAACTTGTTGGAAGATGCAATTTCTTTCTATTTTGGGAAATAGTATAAATCCCAGCCGTCTTAGTTCTAAATCTGCCCGGGCAGGCGCGGTCCCATCTCTGACTTCCGCGCTGTTTCTGGATGAAATAACACCGAGTAACTGCCTATATTTACGATTTATCCTTTGATCAAATTCTTCATTTGCCAACCCGGGTCCCTGCTGCATTATCTTTCGATAATAATCCAGTATGTCGATAGAATAATAGTTGTAATTTTGATAATGAGATGCCATTATTAGCTGAATATTTTTGTCGAGGGAATAAACTGATTTGGTCAGTGGTGTTATGAGGCTCCAAGGAACGCTGTCTGTTCCAGCATTTTCAATAAGCTGAAATGGGAGAGTGAGGCACCGTAGGAAACTATGGAATGTTGCAAGTTCGTCATTAAGGACGCCTTCGGGGTGTGCGTCGTATCGTTGCTTTAAATCTGTAACTTTCTCTTTGGTTATTTCAAGGACCTCTTTGAGGCATGCGCAAAAAATGATAGGGGTATTACTGGGATAACGCTCATTTTCGAGTCTCGAAACAATTCTTTCAGTTATATCAATTTTACAGAAAAGATCATTTATCAACCATCTGCGATTCATTAAATACCCCCCTGTGCAGCATGCCTACATATTCATCGCGCTCGGTCATTTTTGATATTTCAGCAGCGAGCACGGAACTCAGCCTTGCAAATAATTTCTTAGTGCGTTCTAATTCATCAGCACTTATTTGTGTTGCAGGTAGATTCATTAATTTGTCCAGCGTTTCTTTACCGGTCGTCAGATCATCATATAATTCATTTATGCTAATACCATTCATCTGCAAGCGGTTTAAGTTACTAAAAAAGAAAGAATAGACCTCGATCTCTTCCATAGCATTACTAGTAAATTGTAGCCTATTTCCGGTGATATATTCCTTACCTTCCAGTATATCCTCCAGTATCTTTTTTGCCTGTTTTAGCGTGTCCATATTTTCCGCATAATTACCAGCACTTAACACCCAGTATGTTCTTGCGGTCAAAAAGCTCATCGCAAAATTATGCGCATCTTTTTGAAGCGTGAAATTGTCCATTCCTCCTCCGTCTCCTTTTTGGGGTTTATCTCTTATCTATCGGCCTATACCTCCTCTTTTTTAAGGAAATTATCTAATCTGCTCTCTTTAAATCAACAAAAAACAATCCACATCAACAAGATAAGAATTTAAGCAAAAAATGTAAATCACTTTTCAATCGGCCAGGCGCAAGGGCATCACCAGGCAAAGGAAATTATCCTTGGGCACCGCCGGCGAATAGACAATTCCCGCCGAGACCGCGTTCGAAAGCTCGAAAATCACCTCTTCACCATCAATTTTCGCCAGCACATCGCCGATATAAGTGGCGTTATATCCGAGTTCGATCGCCTCGCCGGAATAGTCGCACGACAGCGTTTCCTTGGCCTCACCGCCGACATCGGCATTGGTGGTCGAAACCACCAGAGAATTCCCTTTCAGCGTGAATTTCACCTGATGCGTGAGAGAGTTGGAGAGAATGGCCACGCGGCGAACGGCGCCGGCCAATTCCCCTTTTGAGATGATCAGCTTCTTATCATTATCGGTTGGAATGACCTGTTCATAGTTCGGGTAAGGCCCCTCAATCAGGCGGGAGGTAAGAATAATATCACCGAGATTGAAGATAATATTATTCTCTCCAAAGATGATCCCGATTTCGCCGTCAGAATCACTGATAAACCGTGGAATAATGTTGAGAACCTTGGGCGGAACAATAATATCCTCGGACATCCCTTTCAGTTTCTTGTTTTCCACGGCAACTTTGGCCAGGCGATGTCCATCAGTGGCCACCATATTCATCATATCACCTTTGGTTGACCAGAGCACGCCGTTGAGCGCCGGGCGGGTTTCATCAACCGAGCAGGCAAAGGTGGCTTTCTTGATCATGGTCACCAGATCGCCGCCATCAATATTTATCTGCTTCTTGGTGTTAGTTACCGGCAGTTTGGGAAAATCCTCAGCCGAGGCGCAGGCAATTCGATAAGACCCATTCGGGATTTTTATTTCGACCCGGCTGGGGGTACCCTCAAAAGATATCTCCGACTCCGGCAATTCCTTGATAATATCAAAGAGTATTTTTCCCGGCAGGACCGCGGTTCCCTTTCTGGTCACGGCGCAGTCGAAAGTAGCCGTTATGGAAACCTCAAGGTCGGTAGCGGAAATTTTAAGCTTATCTTCCAGAGCTTCAAAAAGAATGTTGGATAAAATCGGCAGCGTTGATTTTGTAGGCACTACTTGCAACACCGACTGGAGATACCCGCTGAGCCTTGACTTTGAGAGGTTAAATTTCATACCCACTTTCCTCCGAAGCTTTATTCACCGCCTAAATTATTAGAGTTCTTAATCTATATCTTAGGCTTAATATTAATAAGCTCTGTTAAAATGTTAACAACTATTTTCCCTTACCAAAACAGAACCCTATTTTGTTCTGCCAGAATCGGTTGAAAATCGCCTAAAGAATAATTGTTTTGATAATAAAATGTCAACAAATGTTTTTTGCATGCTTCTTTTTCCACAACCATAATTATTCCACATCTATTACACCAGCTATCCAGTCTCTTATTGACATCTCAATTATAACAAAAATGCCGCAACCGACTCAACTTTTTCCCTGAAAATAAAATCTGAGCCTACTTTTCTTTCCACTAATTCGCAGGCATGAATGACCGTGGAATGATCCCGTCCTCCAAACGCCTCACCGATACCTTTTAGAGAAGAATGAGTGTGCCGCCGGGCAAGATACATGGCAACTTGGCGGGCAAGAGCTATTTCGGCGCTCTTTTTCTTGGCGGTCATCATGGTCTGGTCAATTTTGAAAATTTCGGCCGTCTTCTTCTGTATCTCGCTTATGGTTACCTCTCGGCGCGGCCGAATAATTTCCTTTCCCAACACCTTTATGGCAAAATCCAAATCCACCTTTGCCTTATCAAGCGAGGCGTAGGCCAGAAGCCGGGTCAGGCTCCCCTCAAGTTCGCGGATATTGGTGGTGACATTATCGGCGATAAAATAGAGAACATCCTCGGGCAGAGCGACCCCTTCCCGCTCGGTCCTTCTCCGTAGTATCGCTATTCTGGTCTCCAGATCGGGCGGCTGAAGGTCGGCTACCAGACCGGATGAGAAACGCGAAAGAAGCCGTTCCTCCAGCCCCTTGGTCTCCTTGGGATGACGATCCGAGGTAAGCACAATCTGCTTGCCGGACTGATGGAGATCATTAAAAGTATGGAAAAATTGCTCCTGAGTTGATTCCTTCCCGGAGAAAAACTGAATATCATCAACCAGCAGAACATCGGCCGACCGATATTGTGTGGTAAAATTGGCAATAGTGCCGTTGGAAATAGAGTTGATGAAATCGGAGGTAAATTTTTCCGAGGTGGCATACATGACCCGTTTCTGAGGAAAATTTTCATAGATATAATGACCAATGGCTTGCGCCAGATGCGTTTTCCCCAGGCCGGTGCCGCCATAAATCAACAGCGGATTATAATTGGTCTTCCCCGGCGCCTCGGCCACCGCCTGTGCCGCCGCGTGAGCGAACTGGTTAAAACCGCCGACCACAACATTGTCGAAACGATATCGCTCATTTAACAGGGAATTTCTGTCAGGCACTCGTTCCATCCGCACTGGCGGGGGATGAAATTCAATTTCGGTCTGCGGAATATTATCCTTTCCGTCGGAAACCGCAAACTGGTAATCGACCGATGAACCATTCACCTCCTTCAGGGCATCGCTGATAAGCTCGGTGTAACGATCCGCCAGCCAATCAGCGACAAATTGATTCGGCACAATTATGGTCAGCTCCCCATTTTCGTCCCTGTTTCCCCTGGTATGCTTAAACCAGGTGTGGAAAGATGATTTTTTTGTCCGAAGTGAGATATAATTCAGACAATCTTCCCATAATTTACAATTGATACTCTTAGCAATAGTTACCATCACTCCCCCAAACCACTCTCAATCAAACGTACCTTTCCATGGTTGATAAGTGGCTGTCTTTGTTACTATTAGTGGCGATGAATATGAGGATTGTCAACAAAGCAATTCACAGACCGGACAGCTCTGCAAGTAACTAAGTTGTTGCAGCATAATTGACGGCATCCCCACTCAAATGGTTGTCCACACCTTATTAACAGATTGTTAAATAACTCGTTCGGTGAGGGGAAATAATATGATCGGCATCACATCGTCAAGCCGACAGCCGCAAATAATACCTATATTTAGAACTCATTATTCCTTGGTAGATTAGAGTCATCGGTTATGACAAAGATTTCTCTATATAATTGATCGGAAAGGGTCAAAAAAATTGTCAAAAGTTGTAAGACTCAACACATCAACAAGTACAGCTCAATAGACCCGGCTCTGAATATTATCCGCAATTTCTTGATAGTACTGTGCAATTTCGGCATGATTGGATAGTGCAATCGGCATCCCCATATCTGAGGCCTCACGAATCTCTGTCTTTATGGGTATTTCACCGAGGAATGGTACTTTCAGCGCCATGGCCAGGGCTTTACCGCCATCCTTGCCGAAGATGTACTCTTTTGCCCCATTCGATTCATAATAGGACATGTTCTCTATGACACCGATCACTCTCAGATTGGTTTTCTCTGCCAGTTTGGCAACACGCCCGGCAGTATGAGAGGCGACCGGCTGAGGCGTCGTGACCACGAGAAGTTCCGCCCGGGGTAAAGATTGCGCGATCGTGAGGGTAACATCACCTGTGCCGGGGGGAAGGTCCAGAAAAAGAAAATCACATTTATCCCAAAGGACATCAGTCAGAAATTGATTTATCGCTTTATGCAGTAAAGGCCCGCGCCAGATTACCGGTGCATCCTCCTCAACAAAGAAGCCCATCGATATAACCTGAAGGTTGTCTTTACGGAGCGGCACGATATGATCGTCAATCATGGTCGGTTTGCCCTCCATGCCCAGTATCCTTGGGATTGAGAAGCCATAAACATCGGCATCGAGAACTCCCACCTTATATCCCCGCTGGCCCAAAACCGCCGCCAGATTGCTGGTCACCGTCGATTTGCCTACTCCCCCTTTCCCCGAGGCGACCGCAATGATACGCGCCGCGAAATCACCCGCATTCACCGGTTGTGTCTGGCCGTCTGCTGTCGAAGCCGTCCCCCCCCGCGATTCGTAGAGCTTAGCCATGAGCTTTTTCCGCCGCTCTTCGGTCATCGCGGTAAACTCAACCATCACTTTCTCCACCCCTTCAAGCCGCGATACCCCCTGCACAACTTCTTCCGATATTTTCTTTTTCAGAGGACATCCGGGTATGGTAAGATTGATGCCAATTGTCACCATTCCCCGGTCGATTTCGATCGATCGAACCATATCTAATTCGGTCAGCGGCTTGCGTAGCTCCGGGTCTTCTATCTGCGAAAGGATCTTAATTATATCATCTTTGGTTGCCATTCATACCTCTTATGTTGTGATATCATTTCTGCCTATAACAAGGTAAGAATAAAGGAGTTCCCACGGCAGCGGCCAGTCGGCCGCTACCTATAATCCATTGGCATGGCCCGCCGAATCCCCGGGAGGAGCTTCTATCCCGCCTTTTTTGCTTTTTGAGAAAAAAACTATATGAATCAGCAGAATAATCATTCCGACCGTAATTCCAACATCGGCAATATTAAACGTCCACCATCGATCGATTTTATAGCCGAGAATATTTATGTCAAAAAAATCGAAATCGAGGAAATCGACCACCTCGCCCAGTCTTATCCGGTCGATGATATTGCCTATGGCGCCGCCGGCGATAGCGGCCATCGGGTTAGCAATTATTTTGTTGCTTATATTAGATATTATGAAATAAAGGACAACCAGAAGTATTAAGAGAGAACTTATAAGATAAAATGCGCTATTGCCGAGGTTGGTACCAAGCGCCCCCCCTTGATTATAGATCAATTTAAACTGCAAAAATTCGCCGAGTATAGAACGTGACTGTCCCATCGGCAGAGAACTGACCACCCAGAATTTGGTCAGTTGATCGAGAAGAATTACGGCAACGAGAATAGCAATGGGGATAATAAATTGCCGTTTATTATCACCGGCCAGCTTTGGCCTCCTCTTCTTTCTCTTTGCACTCAATACACAGCCGGGCATGGGGGACCGCTTCCAGGCGGGCCTTCTGAATTGCCTTGCCGCATTGCTGACAATTGCCGAAATCGCCCTTTCGGAGACGTCTGAGAGCCTCATCAATATGGTAGAGAAGGCGTCCCGATTTAGAGGCGAAAAGAAACGATTTCTCGCGCTCCTCGGCATCGGTTCCTTGATCAGCCATGTGGTATGAATAGCTGGAGAGGTCGCCGGTGGCATCTTTGGTGGTCTCGTCAAACTGAGATTTTCTCAGCTTTAACTCCACCATCAGTTCTTCTCTTCTTTTCAGAAGGAGCTTTTCATACTTGTCGAGATCCTCTTTTTTCATCGGTGCTCCAATCTATTTTCTAATGACGGCTATTTCGGCTTTGACACCATTAATATTCCAACTTGTTCCATCATTTCCCGGCGGCATGGTGTTGACCAGCTCGAGTTTGTCGGCAAGAGTCTCCCGGCAAATTGTTTCGCGCCATCTGGTAATTGCTGCCGCCAGCGGATCGGCAGTCGAAACCAACACATTTATACGGTCAGTCACCTCAAAACCAGAGGTTTTTCTCATATTCTGAATTTTATTGACCATTTCCCGTGCAAAACCTTCATCGCGAAGCCGGTCATCAATGGCAATCATCAGGGCGATCACCACCCCTCCATCTTCCTCAACCGCCAGGCCGTCTCTCTCGATTTTCTGAACCTCCAGCTCCTCGGAATTGAGCTTAACTACTGCATTGGATAACGTAAGTTCCATCTCACCTGTGGCCACAAAACTCCGCAACTGCTCATGGGTCAATTCCGCCAGCTTTGCGGCCACTTCTTTGACTGCGCCACCCAGCCGCTTGCCGGCCACTGCGAAGTTGAGTTTCGCCTTATAACTGACCGCCTGTGAAATATCGGCCAACTCGGTAACTTCCTTTATATTCAGCTCTTCCAGTATCACCGGAAGCTCCTCTTTCACCTTCTCAAATTGATTCCGCCCCGGAATATGAACCATCATTCCGGATAGCGGCTGCCGTACCTTGAGATTTTTCCGGCTCCGGGTCGCCCTGCCCAACGAAACAATCTTCTGTGCCAGCGCCATCGACTCTTCCAGCTCAGTCAAAATCGCACCATTGTCGCAAATCGGATAATCAGCCATATGAACGGAGGGCAGTCTCTGGCTGTCGTTGGGCGCATTTAATTCCTGCCAGAGAAATTCCGAGATAAAAGGCGCATAAGGGGCAATCAGTTTGGCGCTCCCGATCAGCATTCGATATAGTGTCAGGAAAGCCCGCATCTTGGAGGGGTCATTCCCCGGCGCCCAATAACGGCGGCGATTCAGACGAATATACCAGTTGGATAAGTCATTGATCACAAAATCCGAAATCATTCTGGACGGCGGGGTCAAATCATAATTATCCAGCCGCGCCGTGACATCTTTCACCAGTGTATTAAATTTTGATTCAATCCACTGGTCGGTTCGATCCGGTTCCCCGGCAAATTGCGCCAGAAATGCCTCCACCGTTTTCCCCTCTTTGGTCGCCCGCTCCGGTATCTCATCGATATTGGCGTAGAGGGCGAAGAAACTATAGCTGTTCTTGAGGGTGTCAAAGAATTTCCGGACCACTTCGACCATGCTGTCTTCATCGAACCGGGTCGGCACCCAGGGGTTGGAATTGGAGAGCAGATACCACCGCAGCGCATCGGCGCCGTGCTTATTGATAATATCAAAGGGATTGACCGCATTCCCTTTATGTTTCGACATTTTTTTGCCGGTTTTATCCAGAACCAGTTCCATGACAAGCACATTCTTGAACGCCGGCTGGTCGAACAATAAAGTCGATATCGCCAGCAACGAGTAGAACCAGCCGCGGGTTTGATCCACCGCCTCGGAAATGAAATCGGCCGGGTATTTGATCCCCTTATCAATATAATCCTTATGTTCGAAAGGATAATGCCACTGCGCAAACGGCATCGCCCCGGAATCAAACCAGGTGTCGATTACTTCCGGCACTCGGGTCATGGTCCCTTTGCAATTGGGGCAGCGAAGTTTAACATCGTCGATCATCGGCTTATGCAGGTCAATCTCGGCCGGGACATCGATTCCTTCCCTGCGCAACTGTTCGATTGACCCGACCGCCGTCACCTGCCCGCACTTTTCTTTGTCGCAGACCCAGATTGGAAGCGGCGTTCCCCAGAACCGCTCGCGGGAGAGCGCCCAGTCGATATTGTTTTCAAGCCAGTCAAGCATCCGGCCGACCCGAATCTCATCCGGATACCATCTGGTAATATTGCTGTTCTTTATTAACTGCTCTTTTAACTGGGTGGTCTTGATATACCAGGCCTGACGAGCGATATAAATCAGGGGCGAATCGCACCGCCAGCAGAATGGATAATTATGAATACAAATCTCTTTTTTGTAAAGTGTCCCGGCGCTTTTCATATCGGCGATAATTTCGGGGTCGGCATCCTTGACAAATTTCCCGGCATATTTCCCCGATCCGGCCACAAAATGGCCGTTGGCTTCCACTGCCTGAAAAATCGGAAGATTATATTTCAGCCCGATCTCATAGTCATCGGCGCCATACCCGGGGGCAATATGAACAATCCCGGTGCCATCCTCGAGCGTGACAAAATCGCCGTTGATAACAAAGAACGCCTTATCGGCCTGGTTCTTGAAGGTATCAAAAAGCGGGAGATATTTCTTTCCGGCAAACTCGGCCCCTTTTTTTGTTTCCAGAATCACATATCCCGAACCGAGTATTTTCGAAAGAAGTGCCTCCGCCAAAACCAGTTTATCGCCGTTAAATTCCACCAGCGCATAGTTGGCCTCGGGGTGCATGCAGAGCGCGGCGTTCGAGGGCAGTGTCCAGGGCGTGGTTGTCCAGACCAGATAGTAGAAATCAGCGTCGGCCGCCTTCACTTTGACAAACACCGATGGGTCCGGCACTTCCTCATACCCCTGCGCCACCTCGTGACTGGAAAGGGCGGTCTCGCAGCGGGGGCAGAATGGAACCGTTTTGTATCCTTTATAGATCAGGTCGCGGTCGTGGTAATTTTTCAGAATCCACCAGACCGTCTCGATATATTCGTTGGTGAGAGTGATATAAGCATCAGAAAGGTCAATCCAGTATCCGATTCTCCGGGTGATCTCGTTCCAATCATCGATATACCGGAATACCGATTCCTTGCATTTCTGATTGAAATTGGCGATACCATATTCTATCACTTTCGACTTGGTATCGAGCTGGAGCGCCTTTTCGACCTCGATTTCGACCGGAAGGCCATGCGTATCCCATCCTGCCTTGCGCTCTACCCTGAACCCCTTCATCGACTTATATCGGCAGACCAAATCTTTGATAGTCCGGGCAAGCACATGATGTGCCCCGGGCAGGCCATTGGCCGTCGGGGGGCCTTCATAGAACACAAACTCCGGCCGATTCTTAGCCGCCAGGAGCGACTTATGGAAAATGTTTTCTTTCTCCCAGAGGGCGAGTATTTTTTCCTCCATCTTGGGAAGGCTGAAATCATCTTTAGGCTGGTCGAATTTCATGGGTCAATTCTTTTCTATTTCAAAACTTTAGCCCGTTAATTTAACCCATTTCCCCGGGGTTGTAAAGATAAAATTGAGGGGCGAGTAGCTCACCTATTTTGGTATGAAAAAGCGGCCATCTTCACACAATATCGCTATTTTGTCGTTTGGAGAAGTGTAACCAAGCGAATGATTCAAGAGTTCCTCTGCGAGAACATGCGGAATATTCAGCAAATTGGTCAAAGTCTTACATATAGGAGACTCAAATAATGCTCTGCTGACTAAAGTGGGGCGCTGCATATGGATTGACTTTGATAACTCGTCAATTGATATAACATTCTTTTCTAAACCAGCATGCTTTTCGGCATCACGAAGTTTCTTGATTGCCGCATAATCATCTGATCCATAAAGACTATTGCACGTGTCGGATAATCGACCATTCTTTTTGGCTAGAGGATCAATCAATTTCTTATAATTGAATCCCATGCTATTCTTGCCGGCAAGATCAAAAAAATATGCTATGGCACCAGATAAAATATCTAAAGAGGATCTCAATGAATCCACCATTGAACAAATAAAATACTTTTCGAGCATCTCTTTCTGAAACGCCCCCCCATCCTTACGCATTACTGCTATATTATCTTGAAAATATTCGACAGCAATCCAGAGTGAATCAAGCCTATCTATAAAGGCCTCTATACGTTCCAATCCGCCAATATTTCTAAAAAATTTTGTCAGCGGGAAAATTTGCTTTTCGTCTTCCGCGTAGCAATAAAGATAGATACTATTGGGGAGACCGTGTTTAGGATGTTCGAGATGTTCATCGAGGCGCCGATATTCAAAACACAATTGGTCTATGATCTTCTGTGGCTCAATATCATTGAAAGTCATTAATAACAAATATCATGGAGTGAATGAAATTGTCAAGATCATATTATGGAAATTGTATCAATTTTCAGTTAGGAATTATAGAAAGCAATTGCCCTAGATATATCAGCTTGCTTTAATTATCATATAGGCTGCATATTTCATTAGCTTGAGCTTTATTTTCATTATGACTACAACTATAGGAGCTAGCTGTGCGCAATATTTTTAGAATTATTTTTGGATCAAGAAAAGGCCGTGTGTGCCCTGATAATGAAATAGACCCAGTTCCTGTTGTATCCCATGGAATTATTCCATCTTGCATTGTGAACAATGAACCGATTCCAAAATCTATTGAACACAGATGTCCCCACTGTAACGCCCCTCTACCAGAAATACCACAGCGGAAGAAGAAATGTCCCTTATGTGGCAATTATATTTTTGTGCGCACAGATCCAAAGACTAGACAGAAAGTCCTCCTGACAGAAGAAGGCGTTAAGCAAAATCAAATTGAATGGGAAAAAACTACTGCGCGCAGAGAATGGCTGCGCCAGCTCTTGATATTTGGAATTGACGAGAATTATCTCGAAATGACTATGCAGACTCTAGCAAATAAGATGGGAAAACAACCAGCGGAAAATGATATAATTAACGAATTTATTCATATTACTGAGAGTAGATTTACTGATCCATCGAAATTACTGATAATATATTATAGTACAGCACGTTACATGAATGAAGTCGGCGTAGATTGCTTCGAAATGCAGCAGAGGGGGACAAGAATGGAACTTCTGAATTATAAGCGCAACGGGGTAATGCGGGTTGAGATTATTTCCTCTAATGATTGCTGCGACGCCTGTGGCAAGTGGTGCGGGAAAAAAATCAATGTGAACAGGGCCTTGGAACTCATGCCAATTCCTTGCAAAGATTGCACTAATGCTGTGCATGCGGATAAACCCCCCTTTTGCAGATGCTGTTATGCCCCGGTGATTTAAAGCATTTCCATTAGGGCTTTAATGAGCGACCCACTCCGCACCGGTGTGTATTTCTATCAATTCCTCCCCCCACTATTCCCCTTGACTTGAATTCCGCGCCCCGCCAGTGTCCCCTCGCCGCCAAAAACCGTCGTCGGGCGCCAGATTTAAGCCGCCTGAATTTTCAGTGATTAGGTGGGGTCTCAATCGTCCGAGAAAGGCTTTCGGGTAATCCCCGATGACGATCGAAAGGCAACTCAGCGGGCAGAGAAATCCCAAAAGGCGGGCGTCCATTCCCCTTTGATTTGGGAGCCCGGCCACAAATATGATATCTGAGAATCCGGTCAAAAAGAGCTTTCAATAGTCTCTATATTACTCTGATCATTGGAAACAGCATGATTTGAAATCAGGTAAAATCCGCCCCGGCCTTCTTTCGTAAATGCTGAATAATTTTCTCTAAGGCGGGGTAAGGTGAGCATTTCATTTTTGCATAAAGACACCCTGATGCACGATTCGATATGTGAAATTGTTCACAAGCATAACAGCGTCAGTCTTTTGTTCTGACGGCTCTCTCTTGTGAATCAGTTCACAAAGCCGTTCCTCGTCAATGCTCTTCTGACAATAATCTATCTTGAATGCTTGCACCTTTTTTCACAATCTTTGGGTTTCGGTAGCTATTTGTGGTGGTGTCCGTCTGGCTTGGCTTGTGACAGATTTCACAAGATGGTGCCGGCAAAGCTGCCTCCGCCGGGCAGGATTCGGGCTCCCCGGCCAGCTCTTGCCCGGATCTTTCTTCTCACCGTGTTGAGGCTCCTTAAAGGATATTTTCTGGTGTTCTTACGGGGCTGTTTTTGATCGCTTTTGGGGGATTGTTGCGGGATTCTGGGATTGGCGGTTGAAGTGGCAGGATCGGATGCGGGCGGTCGTTTCTATTACTATTATTATTAGTATTTTGATTTTTTTGTTATTTTTTGCTTGACAGGCTGGAATTATTGGTTATTATGGAGGTGTCCAGGGAATAGTTGTGTTGAGAAGCACTTCTGTTAAGAGACTCAAGCACGTTAGCAATATTGTGGTTGACATGATGTTGCGGAAGAAAAAGCTTTTATT
>JAPLUR010000094.1 GCA_026397505.1 Candidatus Zixiibacteriota bacterium | reverse complement strand
AGTTTAGCTATGATTCTGGCCCATATAGAACGCTGGCAAACGCATTTTCGGACTCTCAGGGTCAGCGGACGCCAAAATCCACTCCCAAACCCCTTAACCTGAATTTCGATATCAATAAAACTAACTTATGGGACAGCCTCGAAGTGTTCGCCCATTCAAGCTCCTCCCGTCAGGAATTGAGAAACCACGACAAAATTCTCGCTTGACAAACGTAGTGGGGAGATATACTTCATATCATAACAAGATGACAAGCAGTCAAGAATCATAAGACCAGCACGAATATGATCTATATCCGTGTCTTGACCAAAGAAGGGGAGGAGACCACATGTCCATCCTTGTGAATCGAACCTTCCGAATCGCCATGTTCGTAGCTATCGATGTCATCGCGGTCGGCATGGGTATGGGCGTTCCGATTTTTGCCATTCTCCTCGGCTTTCCCGTCGGCTGGTTCCTTCCCGCATTTCTTGGTATCCGCAGCCCGTATACTTCTGGTGACCTGAGGGCGGTCCTGCGCGCCGCCGCGCTCACTTCTGGGGTCACGCTCTTAATAACTGCCCTGATCTGGCTTCCCGCGCTCCGGGTGCTGGGAGGTCCCCCGGCCAAAATTGCCAATTTCGGCATCCCCCTGATCTTGTATCAGCCCCTTCCAAGCTTCATCGCATGGATCGTCCTCATGGTGATCATCTCTCCGATCCTGCAGATGCTCACCACGTTACTTGGATGCATTCTCAGGTACGCTCTTCGCCCGCCGCAACAGCCAACTGGTTAGATCGAAACCCGTACGCCTGTGCTGTGCGCGGCAGATGTCCACATCTGCCCGAGGGCTTGACATTCAGACCAATGGTAAGCCCCGTAGGGCAGAACCCCAGACGAAGTCTTGCGGTCCTGCCATTGGTATGCGCCAAAGGCAGTTCGGAGTCTCGAAATTCCCCGCCGCAGGAATTGAAAAACCCGACAGATTTTTTGCTTGACAAATGCGGGGGGAGCGATATACTTCATATCATAACAAGATAACAAGCAGGCAAGAATCCTATAAGGAGCTTAGATACGCAACAATAAGGCACGGCAAGTACTTATACAGTTGGAAATAGCCTGTGCTACCGTTTTATGCATGCTGTATAATCATTGTTATACCGCGTAGGGGATAAATCGCGATGGGCACAATAGAAAAATCATTTTTACCGATACTCAACCAGTTACTCATAGAACGGGTTAGCAAATGCGAGCGGGACTTCGACGACGAGCTTTTCGCTTGTCAGTACGGCATTAATACAGCGGTGGCATGCCTAGCCACGAGCCACTACCTTCACGCCGACGACCGGTTGGGTGCAGCCTGTAAGCTCCATTGTTCCAAGGTAATCCACGATTTCCTAGCCGCCTTCCAGTTGGCCAGATCGTCGATGCACTCACAGGCGGCTAATGCCATCCGGTTGGCCTGCGAAACTGCCTGGCAAAGTGCTGCTTTTCACGAACGTCCCGCTCTTGTCGAAGCGTGGTATCGCGGTGAACAGCTCAGGCCCATAGACATCCGTTCTGCTATCAAAAGACTTGCAAAGCAGCGACAATTTCTTTATCAGGAACTGTCAGCAATTGCGCATCCTAATCCACAAGCGATGGTCGCCTTGCGATCTTGGCCCGCTGGGCAAAAGGAAATTGACCTCGACGTCCTGCTTCCAGTCTACCAAGCAGAGGAAATCGCTCGTACGCTAAGGGCACTTTTCGTGGCCCAGTTCATCGCTCAGTTGGATTTTGACGCTTATCACCTGGGTTCTCTTGAGGATGAACAACGCAGTGCTCTTGCTGTTCAGGCGAAATGCATGGCAGAGTACTATACGAAAGTAATCGAGCCAAGTCTGCCCTCAGAGTTGTGCGGCATCACAATGCAAATGCAGCTGACCGCTGATAGCGGCGGCTGATTTGCGCCGTTCGGCATAAAGACCCGTAGTCCAAAGAGAGGCTATTGACTATATGAAGACCGCAATCGGCATTGTCGCAAGAGAAGCCAATGATTACGTGGCGGGTTGGCTTCAACGTCAACCCGCAGTCAAAGAGGAGTCGATCACTGACTGGCTCCTTGACTTCTTTCAACAAAAGACTCCAGATGTTCGCTATTACGAGTTCGACAGGCATGAGGAGGCGAGATTCTCTGGTGCCGACTGGGATTGGTGGTTCCTGCTTCGCAATGGTTGTTTCAAAATGCGAGTGCAGGCGAAAAAAATAAAGCCGGGAAAGGACCACTATTCGGAGTTGGCACGATCAAATCAGACGGGTTACCAGATCGACCTTCTCTTGGATTCAAGCGCTCAGCATAATTTCTACCCGCTTTACGTTCTGTATGCCAGGACTGAGGGCGTTGAGCGATGTCAGCGCCCCCCAAGACCTATCGTTCTTTCGATCTGCTCGGCTCAAGAGACCTACGAGTTAGTCTTTGGGTCTGCACGCCGACGCATTGAGTCCGGAGATATCCTTGCCCTCTCCATACCCTTGGAATGTCTGTTCTGCTGCCCATTAGTCCTTGATTTCCGGTCGCACGGTCCTCAAGAGCTCTTCCGTCGCTACTTTATGGTATCGCCTAGAGGCCGGAGAGGGAAAACAGACGCCGAAGATGCTGATTTCCGCAGAGGGTATGAAGAGAGCATTCCACGCATCATACGCACACTGTTTGAGATGCGCGAGATCAACGACAACACCGAGGGCAATCTACGGGAATATCAGTCAATATATGCAGGTACACGCGGCGTCACAATAGTCCGAGTTGAGAACAACGACCAACAGCCGGGTGGGTAAAGCCCTCACGCCTGTCCCGACCCCTTGGTCGGGGCTTACGGCACTTACCTACACAACCCAGTCTTCTGCTAAGAGCGCCACTCGGAATGGGAAAAGCTCTGCATGCATCACGCCCCCCGCAACCGCGGGATCATTTTCCATGAAACACCGCGCTTCCTCCTCGGTCTCCGCTTTGAACACCGCGATCCCGAATGTCCGCTCATCCAGTAGCGTCGTCCTGCCGGCGAGAAGAAGAGTCCCTTTTGCAACAGCATCCTGAAGATAGGCGAAGTGGGCCGTCACCAATTCTGTCTCCAATTGTGTCGGCCCCTCCGTAAGCATTTCAAGCCGGGTCGGTACGAGACGATATAGATATTCAGAGGCCATTATTTTGCACCTTCCTGTTGCGGAATTGTGGCCTGATCTCCTTTACCCTTCATATGCCGCCATTGCGCCGGCAGGAACCCTTTCCTGTCGGAAATTTTGCGGTTCGCGATTTCCTTAACTGATCCCTTTTACCCTTCGTACGCCTCGGTCAACTCGGTGTTTCCCTCGCCCTCATAAACCCGGAAATCCTGCGCCGGAATGGTTGCATCGCGCACCAGGTTTATCCTGAATCCATGCATCTTCATAATTTTGCTGACCCGATTGATATTGTTCCCAATCAATGTCTCGGCCAGAAGCGGGTTCACCACCAGATTGTACTTCTTGAACCGGGAATCAACTCGAGCGCGGTTGAACCATCGCTCAATCTTGGTCGCTACCGTCTCGCGCGAAAGGATTCGCCCGAAACCGTGACAGTGTGGGCAGGGCTCCGAGAAAGTGAATATCAGGGAGGGTCTGATTCTCTCTCGGGTCAGTTCGATCAGGCCGAATTCATTGACCGGATTTATCGCCCGCTTGGCGCGGTCGTTGCGGAATGCATTCTTAAATTCCTCGAAAAGCCGGCGTCGGTTTTCCCGGCTATACATATCGATAAAATCGCAGACAATCAGGCCGCCGATATCGCGAAGTCTTATCTGCCGGGCGATTTCCTTGGCCGCCTCCAGATTGGTTCGCAGGATCGTCGTCTCCTGGTCACCCTTGCCGACAAACCGGCCGGTGTTGACATCGATCGTCACCATCGCCTCGGTCTGATCGATCACCAGATAAGAGCCTTTTTTGATCCATATTTTCCGGTCAAGCATCTTGTCGATTTCCGGCTCCACCTTGTACAGGTCGAACAGCTGGGTGGCGCCTTTATACAACTCCACCCGGTTTTTGAAATGCGGCATCACCTGACGCACATAGGCCATGATGGTGCGGTATTCGGAGCGGTTGTCGACCAGCAGACGGGTCACATCATCGGTGAAAATATCGCGGATTATCGAGGTGGTTATTTCTACCTCCTTATGAATCAGCGCCGGCGCTTTCATCATTTCCGAGCGACGTATCAGACGCGACCAGAGCTTCTGCAGCCGCTTGACATCGGAACGGAAATCATCCTCTTCTCTCCCTTCCGCCTCGGTGCGGACAATCAGCCCGAACCCTTCAGGCCGTAGCGGCGAGATGATCTTTTTCAGCCGCCGTTTTTCACCCCAGTTGGAGATTCTCTTCGAAACCCGCACATGGTCGTCATCCGGCACCAGCACCAGGTACCTTCCGGGGATAGAGACATCGGTGGCCACCCGCGGCCCTTTGGTCGAGATCGGTTCTTTGATAACCTGCACCAGGATATCCTGGCCGTCTTTGAGAACCGTCTCGATTCCGGCCCGACGCGCCTTGCGGATAATTTCCGCCGGCGGTTCCTCATCGACAAATTCCGAATCATATTCCTGGGTGGAGGTCAGATCGCCGATATCGGAGGCGTGCAGAAAAGCCGCTTTCTCCATGCCGATATCGATAAAGGCCGCCTGCATCCCGGGAAGCACCGTCTTGATTTTCCCCTTATAAATATTGCCGACCAGTCGCTCCGACTGCGGCCTTTCCACATACAACTCCTCCAGGCGGTCATCCTCGAGAATCGCCACTCTGGTCTCGTATTCGTGGGAATTAATAAGAATTTCTTTTTTCATTGTTGCGAAAGCTCCCCTTTCAGTCTGGCGCTCAGCATTTCATGGTTATCCGGATGGTATCCCCGGACAAATTCGCCGCCGGTTATTCTGGATTTTCCCTCAGGGAGCAGTTCCAGTATTTCAACAGCGCCCGATGCGGCGGCGACCAGCAGTCTCTGTTTATCTTTGATTATCTGCCCCGGTTCAAATTTTTCGGTCATTTCGACCTCGTCTTTCCGTGCTCTCAAAATTTTTACTTTCTTTCCCCGAAATCCGGTAAAAGCGCTCGGGATGGAGGACAGCCCCCGAATGAAATTGACTATATTCTCGGGCGGGAAACCCCAATCGATCTGGCAATCTTCCGGCGACAGCTTGGGCGCCGGGGTGGCCAGGGAATTATCCTGTGCGATCGGTACCACATTTCCCGTCTCAATAAGATTGAGCGTCTTCTCGATAACCGGCCCGGCCATCTCCGAAAGGCGCGTGTAAAGCTCGTCGAATATCTCGTCGGGCTTGATAGATATCTTTTCCTGATAGATAACATCACCGGTATCGACCTTCTTCTTCAGGAAGAAGGTGGTCAGGCCGGTTTCGGTCTCGCCGTTGATCAGGGCCCAGTTTATCGGGGCGGCTCCCCGGTATTTGGGCAGAAGCGAACCGTGAAGATTGATCGAGCCACGCGCCGGGATGGTGAAGAGGGCCTCCGGCAGAATCCGGAAAGCAACCACGACAAAAATATCGGCCCCGATATTCTTCATCTTTTCCAGAAAAGGCTGGTCTTTCAGCGATTCCGGTGCATAGACGGGGATTTCGAATTTCTGGGCCGCCGCCTTGACCGCGGTAGGGATCAGTTTAAGGCCGCGCCCGGAGGGTTTATCCGGGCCGGTCACCACCGCCGCGATATCATGGCGGGCATTCCTATAGAGATACTCCAACGGCCGCCGGGCAAACTCCGGCGTCCCCATAAAAACAACTCTCATCCGAAACTGATCGTGGCGGAAGACGACTTTTTAAAGCGTCGCGGCCATCTTACGGAGTTTCCCTCTTACAAGGGCACGGGAGACAGGCGAAAAATAGTCAATAAATAGCTTTCCCTCGAGATGGTCGTATTCATGCAATATGGCTCGGGCCAACATGCCCGATGCCCGCAAGGTGAATTCTTTGCCGTTTGGTTCGGTTGCCCTGATTTTCACCGTTTCCGGACGAACTATTTTCTGGTAGATTCCCGGAAAAGAGAGGCAACCCTCTTCCATCAGCACCTCACCCGAGGTCTCAATTATCTGGGGGTTGATAAAAACCCTCACCGACTCGGTCAACTCAATGGCGGATAAGTCAATGATGAAAATTCTGACCGCTGCGCCCACCTGGGGGGCGGCCAGACCGAGCCCCTTGGCATTTTTCAGGGTGGCGATCATATCGGCCACCAAATCTTTTGTCTCACGGTCAAATTTCTCGACCGGTTTGCCCTTTTCCCGCAGAACCGGTTCGCCGTATAAAACGATCGGTCTTGCTGCCACGATAACTCCTTAAAAAATCACTCTACTCGACCCGCAATCGCGGATTTCAAAAACTCGACTTTGACCTCATCGGTCAGCTTCAGAACTACGATGCTTTTCTCATCGTTGATGGCGAAAATGGTGCCGAACATTCCGCTGTTGGTTACCACCCGATCGCCTTTCTTCAACTCTTTGAGCAACTTATCGTGCTCTTTTTGCCGCTTGCGCTGGGGTCTGATGAGAAGCAAATACATGATAAGAAAAAGCGGGATCAGCATCCCCCAGGTCGCCAGCCAACTGCCGCCGCCGCCATCCGACGGGGCGCCGCCGGCAAAAAACATCAGAAGAGTAATCAATCTCTCCTCCTAATAAAAAAATAAATATATAGCTTTCCTATCCCTTCCTGGATTGGAAAGACATAAGGTTAACTGTAAATAATATACTAAATCCAAACATATAAACAAGATAAATGTTCTTTCCAATCCAACATCAGGCGGGAGAGATTGTTCCGCAGGGCGATAAATTCCGCCCTTTTGAAGCTTAGCGCCGCGTCGGCACGGTTTGCCAGGCGGGGAGAAGTCTCATCAGGTTATCGACCGCCTCGGTCGCCTCTTCCTCGCTTAAGCCGTTGTTCCGCACACGGTAACGGATCATATTTTCCTTTATTACCGATTTCGGTTTCAGAACCCCTCTTTCGTCCACGCAATTCGAACAGTATTCGGATGAAAAATTGCCGCGGGGGTAATCGGCCTTTTCGCGCATGACACGGGCGCAGGTCTGACAGGTTGCAACCGGCATAGCTATCCTCCGAGTTTCGTTGAATGTCTCATTAACGAGGTAGAAATCGGACAGGACAGGAAAAACTTTAGCGGGCATTATGTGCCCGGCCCGCCGCAGGCGGGTCCTCGTTTGCCGCTTTTGTCAGGTTGTGGGTCGATCTTCCCCCGAATTCCGCCTCAGGCGGAATGAGCGGGGTTTCGACAATTCATATTGGGCAGCAGAATCTCAGACTCGTAGCGCAAAATCCCGAAGGGTTTTGCGAAATCTGTTACAATAGACGTAGGTCGGCGTTTCGAATGAATCCCGCATAAGCGGGATGAATGAGAAACCCGACATCTTTCTCCAAAAATGTAATTCCCCACGCCGTCAGGAGTCTCTCCTGACGGAAACCGGTAATCCATCAATCGCGCAGTTCTGCACCGTTTTACCGCCTTTGGGGGCAGATCTACTGCAGACCAGACCCAAGGCTACCCTGACAATTCATTCACCTGGTTCGCAGACCCATGTGCCCACCAATCTTTCTTCGCTCCTTAGACAGACTCGCACCTTGTTGCCCTTCACAATCACCTTCCCTGCCACCTCGAATACTGTCGTGCCGCGAACGATCAAACCCCAATGCACGCAGACCGTTTTCTTTTCCACAACTAGAACAGGGTGGTATCCGGCGGGACACATCGGGGGAACCGGCAACTCTCCAGCTATTCCTACAAGGCTATCCTCAAGTCGGATCGCATAATCTGACGCCAACGCAATGCCACAGTCCCGAAGATACTTAATGGGATCATTCTTGGCGGTGATCCAAAGGTTGGCATCGGCAGCCGCCTTTTCTAACGCAGCTTTCATCTGCGGCGTGTAAATATTCTCGATTGATTTCTCAAGGTTTGGGCTAATGAGAAACTCACTCTCATCGGCACCACGTTTTCCGAGATTGGATGGCATGAAACCTCCTTATTTAAACAGATATTTGGATTTGATGCGCTACCGGGGTCTATATAAGGATATCTGATCGATTCTGCAAGATAAATCTTGACTGCTAATAGTCCTCTAGGCCAGGGGGTTGCCGCGGCAGGCGGGTTACCTGGTTGAATAAAAGTACTTGACATAAATTCAATAAAATCATTATTTGATAGTCGAATTGGATGTAGACATCCGATTCGGAGATTAATATCGGACTTTTTGTTTATTTGATGTGTTTAACATCGAATAGGAGGTGATAGATGTAAGCTTACGGGGTGCGATCTCAAAATTAAAAATGCTGGCTTTCTTATTACAGCAAAATTCGAAACTTTAGTTGATGCAATCTTGGTGTGGCTAACATCAAGAGGAAGGAATTTATGAATTTCAGGTTTAATTCACCAAACGATCCTAATCCTGCTAGACTGATAGAGTCCTTAAGGTGCTTAGGATATGAGAATTACGGGGCTATTGCAGATCTCATCGACAATGCAATTGATGCGGAGGCGCAGAGAATAGTCTTGAGGATCTATAAAGAGAATGGTGCAATACGTATTATAATAGCCGATGATGGTACCGGCATGGATCGTGATATCCTAGATCAGGCCTTGCGGCTTGGTTCACTCACTTCAAAAAACCCTGTCTCAGATCTTGGAAAATTCGGCATGGGATTGGTGACTGCTAGTCTATCACTGGCTCGAAAAACCACATTGATCACCAAGAAAAATGATGTGTATCTCACGAGTGTGGCCGACATTGATCACGTTATTAATTCAAATAAATTTGAGAAATATTTGGAGAATTCTGCAGAAAAGGAGATCAGATTATTTGAAACTTTGCTAGCAGACGCTGAATCTGGAACGGTTGTTATTCTTGACAATTGTGATGGCTTATCTAATCAAAATACTACTGTCTTCGCCAGTACTCTGCGGAAGCGCATAGGACAAATACATAGATACTTTCTGCGATCTCACCTGAGCGTGACTATTAATGACGAGCAGGCGAAGATTTTGGATCCACTGGAACTAGATGATCCGCATACGGAAGTATTCAGCGATGATGTATATCCAGTGACCATAAAGACTGATGATACTGAACGCACTGAAAATGTAAAAGTGCGGATCGTTCTAATACCTGACAAACCCTCAGCAGGTGAGCGCGAGATTGCGCTTGGCATCAAGAACCAAGGATTCTACATCTTGCGAAATCAGAGAGAGATCCAGGCGGCCGAGACCCTTGACGCATTCACTAAGCATAATGACTTTAATAGAATGCGGGGCGAGATTTTCCTGACCGGCGATCTCGATAAGTTTGTCGGAATCGACTTCACAAAGCGATCAATTGTTCTGGATCAATCCTTCAAGGACCAGCTTCTGAAGCATCTGAAAGCCCAGTGTACTACAATAAAGTCCAGAGAAAGCTCGAAGAGCCGAACAAAGGAGAGTGAAGAAATTGATGAACTACATAAATCGGCTCAAAGGACGATTGACCAGAAAGCAAAGCTTTTGGTTACGCCCAAGACCAATATTGAGAGAAGATCTGGTGCCAGTAGTACTTCTGTATCCAAACCCGAAACAAAAGAAAAAACGACTCGGGCGAACTTTCGGCTCACCCAACCAGCTTCAGTCCAAAGATCCAAATTCGTATATGCGAACCTCGGTGCAAATGGCCAGATCTTTGAATGTGAATTACAGGGTAGGACGATAATCATAACCTGGAATCTCCAACATCCTTTCTATCAAAGATTCATTTTGGATCAAAGATCTGATGGGAGACTTGTGACTGCCGTTGACTATCTTATCTATTCAATGGCGGCAGCGGAGTTGACAATGACAAGCGATGAAAACATTGACCAGCTCAATACATTGAAGGCTATTATATCGTCAAATATGAGAACTCTGCTTACTTAGCCGCAAAAGTCGAAGCCCTTGCGATTTCGACACTTATTTTACAGCATGATGGGTGACATCACCTAATATAAAACCGCCGCGATCATAATCGGCCACGGCGGTTTGCATGAAATCAATCTAGTGCAAATGAACTGTCTTACTTATTCTCGCCGGTGGATTCCTCTTCCTTTTTCTCCTTGGCGGAAGAGCGCATATCGATCAGCTTGCCGACCAGCGCCGGCACCGCCTCGATCAGGGAATCATATTTCCCCGGCTTGGCCGCCATGAGCGAGACCTTATCGCCATCAATAATAATAAAAGCCGCCGGCTCAATTTTGGCGCCGCCGCCACCGCCGCCGCCGAAATTGGTCCCTTCCGGCTGCTTTTCGCTCTGCGCGCCCCCCGCCCCAAAACCGACCGAAATCTTAACCAGCGGAACAATGATCTTATTGCCGAGCGTAATCGGCTCGCCCACCACCGACTGCGAACGGGCCATCTGCCGCAGCTCTCCCACAATATTCTGGAGAATCTCCGAAACATTATTAGGCATAACTGGCTCCTTTCTTTCTTGTAACATATTTCAGATTGATCAGTTTTTTTAGTTTCTCAAATATCATCTTAATGGCAAAAATCAGTATCTGATATACCCTGATATAGATAATCCCTTTTCCTTCAAATTTCAAGCTTTCCGCCGCGAAATCGGGCTGGAAAGAGATATGCGACATCAGCCGTGGAAACACCCCGCAGAGCGCCATATAATAGCCAAAATATTTGCCGGTCTGATATGGATCAGAAATCCCGCCGGAAATAGTGAAAACCAAATCCTTGGTGCGAATTTTCCCTAGCAGCCGGAAAAACCTCTTTATATCCGACCAGCCGAGCTTGAGCCATCGTGGCATTTTCTCCGCTTTCTTGGCTGGTGGGAGAGTAGCAGTGCCCGGCGTCTCTTTGGCGGTCTTCTGCAAAAGACTTTTTAATTCTATCCGCTTGACCCTAATGGCGGCAACGGAGAACTGTCCGGTCATGGTGTCGAAATCAATCAGAAATCCAAACAGCAAGTATGAGATAGAGATTGTTTTCTGTTTCTTGTCGAACCTGAACTTAAACCGGACCGCACCAACTAGCGCCACCGCAATGATCAACAGGATAACTGATAAAATTATAATAACCATATTTCCTTATACTGTATCGGCGGGAAAAAGGTTTTGCCAAGCTATAAAAAGAGTTTCGCCGAGGGGCAGTAATTTGCTATCACGCATCGGCGGCATTCGGGCCGCCGCGCCTTGCAGATAGAACGTCCATGAAATATCATCAAATGCGAGAAAATAATCCACTCTTTTTTTGGAATCATTTGTATCAAATCATTTTCGATTTTGACTGGATCATTTTCGGATGTGAATCCCAGTCTCTTCGAAAGACGCGCCACATGTGTGTCCACCACAATCCCCTCAGCTTTGCCGAAAGCAGTTCCCAGAATGACCGAGGCGGTCTTTCTTCCCACCCCCGGCAATTTGACCAGGTCCTCCATCCGTCGCGGCATCCGGCTGTTAAACTGCCCGACAATAATTCTCGATGATTCCCTGATCGCCTTTGCCTTATTGCGGAAAAAACCGGTGGAGCGAATATCGTTCTCCAGTTCTTTTATATCCGCCTGCGCAAAGGCGGTCGGGGATTTGTATTTCTCGAACAGGGCCGGCGTGACCGCATTCACCCGTTCATCGGTGCACTGCGCCGAAAGAATCGTCGCCACTAATAGTTGATGCGGTGTCTTAAAATTCAGCGAGCAGGCGGCATCGGGATAAGCTTTCTTTAGGGCGTGGATTATCTTATCAGCGGGAATCATGACTAATATTATTATGGCGGTTCATTCCACCATAAGATAACATTTCATCTATGAATTTACAATTGCAATAGGGGAGAGTTGCCCCGCCGTCCCTCGATTTCCCATGAGGAACGCACCCGGCCGAAAATGCGCGTCGTTTCGATTGTGCCGACCTGCTTGAAACCGAATATCTGCACCGCCGCACCGAGCATTTTCTTGTTGCCCGAATGGACAATCGTAAATTGGGTTTTGAAACCGCGCTCTTTAGCTACCGCCAGCGAAAATGCCAGCGTGGCCAATCCCACCCCTTTGCCTTCATATCGCGGATGTTCATTAAGATCAAAGCCATAGCAGGAGCCGGGATTCATCCTTATTTCCAGACCGGTATAAGGTTCCCTATCACCGGTGGCCGAAAGCCAGTCGATGCCGACAATCCGGCTCTCGTGCCAGGCGGTCAGACAGATATATCCCAAGGCAAGCCGCTTCTCAAAAAGAGCGAGCTTACGCTCCATCAAATCCTTATTCCACATGGCCGAAAGAGCTGATTTGTCTCCGGGTGTTGCTTCTTTCAGAGTCATATCGAGATCGAACCGGTAGGGGTGAGGTTTATGATTCATCAGGTCGTAGGCCAAAATGAAATATCTCTCGCGCGCGTAGAACCGGGCCGTTGCCTTCCGAAAGACATGAGATACCGAGATTGGTGTTCTGTCCTCAGGCTTTTCCAGTTCGCCGGCGGCTTGAGACAATGTCATTTTCGCCGGGCGCAGGCTCAGGATCATCTCAACGAAATTGCCGGGCGTAAATTTATCCCGCTCGACCCAGATATTTTCCGGAAACTCAACCTCGAAAGTCTTCTCCAGCGCGGTTATAAATTCCACCATCGCCAGCGAATCAAGCCCCAGCCCGGTTTCACCCAACGGGGCATCAAGCGGTATCTCGCGTCCGGAGCCGGCCAGGGCGCGTCGACGCAGCAGGCGGATAATCTCGGCCGTTATCTGTTCCCGCTCTACCATTTGATATTCTCCGGGTCGAGTTTGACTTTTCCGGCGGCGGTTCGTGGAAGTGAATCCATGATGTCGATTCGGCGCGGTACTTTGTATTCGGCCAGATGCCGGCGGCAGAACTCCAGAATGTCATTTTCCATAGCGGCGCTTTTCAGGGTGACTGCCGCATAGACAATTTGTCCTCCGGACTGATCGATGACACCGATAACCGCGGCTTCTCTCACCGCCGAATGACTTTCCAGAACCTGCGCGACCTCCAGCGGCGATACTTTATGGCCGCCGACATTAATCATACCATCGATACGCCCCCGAATATAAAGATAGCCGTTCTTATCAAGAACGCCGGTATCGCCGGTCCGGTAAGTACCATCCGTGATTGTAATCCTATCCTTCGGCTCACCCATAATATATCCGAGAGCGACCGCTCTGCTTCTGACAACCACTTCACCCTCTTCATCGGCGGAAAGCTCGTTCCCATCACGATCATAGATGCCAATCTGCACATTTCTCATCGGCAGCCCGACCGAATCGGGGTGCGTATAAACCTTGGCCGGGACATGCGTTGTCACCGCTCCCGTCTCGGAGGAACCGTAATGCTGGCAAAGCGGCTGGCCGAATTTTGACGCGAATTCAATAATCATTTGCGGGCTCAGCGGCGCCGTGCATGAAAGCAGATAGCGGATCTGCGACAGATCGGGCGGCATATTTAAGGGGGTCTCCAAAAAGAAACGGTACATGCTGGGGACGCCGAGGAAAATGGTAATTCCCCTGGTTTCAAGGTCGGATAGAATACGGCGGGGGATGAAGTTTTCTCCGAGCACAAGCGTTGCGCCCGAAGACAGCATCGCCAGCACTCCCAGGTCAAATCCGTAAGAGTGCGAAATCGGCACGACCGCGAGTATCCGATCCTTCTGGGTCATCTGCAGGGTGTCGACCACATTCTCGGTTTCGGCCAGGATATTGGCCGCCGATAGAGCAATCCCTTTCGGTTCGCCGGTGGAACCGGAGGTAAACTTGATCAGAGCAGCGTCATCCAGAAACGGATGGCGTTTCCCGGCGGAAGGATTATCCGGGAATGTCAGGCAGGTAATTTCATTATTTATTTTGGTTTCAATCATGTCGGCTCTGTAAGACGTGATTTTTCGCTCGAAATCGCCGAGCTGCCCCGAAGAAACCAAAAGGCAGCGGGGCGCCAGATTATCAATGACAGCCTTCAATTCAGAAGTCTGATATTTGGGAGAAATCAGCGCTACGATCGCCGAAAGACGGCAGAGAGCCAAAAATGATATGACAAAATCGGTTATATTGGGCAACGCGATACCGATAACATCTCCCGGCTGAATTCCCGATTTGCTCAGCGACTCTGATAATTGCTCGGCTTTCCCATAAAGTTCTTTAAAAGTGACCTGACCTGAGACCGACAACACCGCCGTATAGTCCGAGAAAATATCGGCCTTCTCACGGAAAGCTTTCCATATTTCAAATGAGTGATTTTTGGGGTTCATATCATGATGTTCAGGGCCTCAAAAGATTCCAGTCTCTCTTATCACAAAAAATATGCGTTTGAATCCGCCAAAACAAGTTTTAATTATTCAAATTCAATTTACGTTTTATCCCTGATACCTGATTGGAAAGAATAAGGAATGTAATAGGCTTTGCGCCACAAATGGTGTCGCTCTCCGGGGCGGGATGATTTAAAGAGCTAAGGACTATGATTTTCGCCCGGCGACAAATGTCCAGCAGTGGTCGCAGTAAGCGGCCCCCTCGGCCAGGGTCTGCGTGCGGGTCATGGCTATATCGGGGTGTATCCGGCGGCAGGTAATATAATCGGTCTGACAATATGAGGGCACAAAATCCTCGAGACCGAACTCCCGAAAAATATTCAGAAAGGTGCAGTTCAGATACCGAATTTTGACCATAAAATCATCACAATATTCGATAGCATAGGTGCTTTCATCGGCGCCGTTGATAATCGCCTCGCGGAACATTTCCCACCGCTCATCCAACGGGGTATCATTATAAGGGGCAACAAAGCGGTCGCAGGCATATTTCTCGAAAGCAACGGCCGCCAGTTCCTTGGCCTTTTCCCGGCCCAGTTGCTCCACTGCGGTTTGAATAAAACGACAGAGGGGGCGCAATTCCGCCAGCCTCTCCAGCTGTTTTTCATCCTCGGTCATATGCTCAATATCACCACCCGATCAATATCATTTAAATCCTTAAATATTGAAATTGAATGATAGCGCGAGTCCTTTTCGGTCATCTCCGCAACCAAGTCTGCTTGATTATACCCTATTTCGAACATCAGGCGCCCTTTCTTTTTCAGAAAATCAGGCGCCCGGCCGACCAGCATGGCAATAAAATCAAGCCCTTTGGGGCCGGAAACAAGAGATATTTTTGGGTCGGCCAAAACCTCAGGCGGTAAACCCTTATACTCATCATCAGAAATATACGGAGGGTTGGACAGAATCAATTCATATTTCCGATCGGCTCTGACTTCCGTAAAAGCATTGGACTCGACAAACTCAATCCGTGAGGCGACTTCATATTCCCCCGCATTTTTATGGGCGATTGTCAACGCCCCCGGAGAAATGTCGAGAGCCGTAACAAATGAATCGGGCAATTCGCAGGCAATTGTCACGGCGATAACCCCCGAGCCGGTTCCGACATCCAGAATATCCGGCTCCCCAATCCCCTCGTTGCGGATGTAATTGATCGCCAGGTCGCAGAGCAGTTCCGTTTCCGGAGTCGGCACCATCACCTCGGGCGTGACCATAAACTTCCGTCCGTAAAAATACATTTCACCCAGAATATATTGCAGAGGATAGCGAGTGGTGCGCTTGTCGATTATCCGGTCAAACTGCTCGCGAATCTTATTGTCGATCAATCGGGCGCCATGAAGGTAGAGGTCTATTCGCTCCACTTCCAGAAGGTATTCCAGGATTATTTCGACTTCGGCCGCCGCAGAATCAATCCCGGCTTTTTTAAGCTTCTTTTCGGCCTCTTTGATCAGCCGATGGAATTCCTTTTCATCCATTTCATATCGGCGGGATATTTGATATTCCCTTTTCAAGGAAAGGAGCCAATTCGGGACGTGAGGCGCAGCCGGAGCGAGCGTGGCCATGAAAATGATAGATTCTTCCGGAACGCTTTTTCGGCGCTTCTTCAGCGGCAATGCTCTCGGCCAGAGGAATTCGTCTGGCGAACAGGAATCCGACCAGAGTCATGGCCGCCGCTTTAAGAAAATTGCGTCTTAACATTTTTCTTGATCCTCCTCGGCCGCCAGATTGAAATTATCGATTTTCATCCCCGGCACTTTCATCAGAATCGAGTACTGGGGATAGATAATGCTTTCCTTGCCGATCGCGGCGATATTGGTGAAAGCCTCAAGTATCGATTGATTAGTGCGCATGTTTTTGACAGCCGAACCTATCTGGCCCTTCTCGATAAGGAATGTCCCATCGCGGGTGGTGCCGGTAACCATCGTTTTCATCGGATTGAGATAGTTCAAATACCAGAAATGGGTGATAAGTATCCCTTTTTCGGTCGATTGAATTATCTCGTCGAGCGTTTTCTCGCCGGGGGCGACCACCATATTCTTGGGATAAGGGCCGAAACTGTTATTGGCCGGCAGGGCATTGCCGGTGGAGGTCGTCCCCATGATATTGGCATAGTACGAGTTGCTTACCACTCCTCGTGCCAGGCCATTTTCAATCAGCGGTACTTTCACTTTCGGAACCCCTTCATAGTCGAAAGGCATCGTCCCAAAAGCCGGGTCATGCGGATCTTCATAGACCGTGAAATTATCTCCCGCAATTTTCTGCCCGATTTTTCCGGCCATGAAGGAGCGCTGCTGAGAAAATGTCTTTGCCCCGAAACCCATAAAAGCCAGAAGAATCAGAAGCTGCCCCACTGCGGCCGGTTCGAGAATGACAGTGTACTGTCCATCGGGAAGTGATATCGGATTTCTCGACAGAACCGCCTTCTGGGCGGCTCTTTTGGCCAATTCGCCGACATCTATCAACGAGGCATCACGGTCATAACCGATCGCCCAGCCCGATTCTTTTTCCTTGCCGGAGAGTGTGAGAGAGAGTTGGGCATTGTTGCCGGTGAAAAATCTTTTCACACCCAGGGAATTGGCCACCGCCAGGCTCTTCTCCTCGATACGAAAAGCGCCCGAGGCTTCCAGGTTTCCTTTTCTCCCGATCGCATCTATCAGCTTGACCGCCTCGGCCCGTCTGTCGGGCCCATAGGTAGATGTACCTTCCGAAATTGAGTTTTCCTTAAGGACAGTGCTGTCCGGATTGGGAAAGGAAACAAACTTGTCATCGGGAAGCATATATTTGAGCATATCCTCCCCGGCTCCCACCGCCTTTTTGATTCCGGATTCCGAGATATCACCGGTCGCGACCACACTCAACTTCTTGTCCTTAACCATCCTTATATAAAGAGTCGTATCCTCGGTATCGATATTCTGATGAATTTTCGATTCGGCAAATCGAGTCAGCACCAGGCCGTTCTTTTCAAGCACTGCCTCGGTCATGTCGGCTTTGGATAATTTCAATACCGATTGCAGCAACGACTGAAAACTATCTCTGTCAACCTGATTGTCTGAGGGGAACATCGGCAGGATGGGATAAATGACAGGTTTATCCGGCATGAGACTATCCTCCCACCTGAATATTGTCGAACCGGCAGGGTGATGCACCCTGCCCGGTGCGGGCGTTCTGGCCTGGTTCCCCTTTACCGCAGTTGGGCGTCCCCCAGATGCGGTATGATTTCTGATCGGCGATGGCCGTACACTTGTTCCAGAAATCGGTGGTACAACCCGAATAAGTGGGATTATTTATGACCGTGGTCAATTTCCCGCCCTTTATGAGCCACCCAATTTCGCAGCCGAACTGGAAATATTTGCGCTGGTCGTCGATCGACCATGAGCTTACCGTGTCCATATAAATGCCGTCATCGATTTCCGAAAGAATCTGCGCGATTGATTTTTCGCCGGGAACAAGGTTAATGTTGGTCATTCTGACCAGCGGCAGATTGCTCCAGCCATCGGCCCGCATGGCGCCGGTCGAGAGTTTGCCGATTCTGGCGGCCGTCTCGCGCGAGGAAAGGTAATTCACCAGAAGGCCATTCTTTATCAATTCCGCCCGATAACCCGGAACCCCTTCATCATCATAGCCATAAGAGCCGAGTCCATGAGAGGCGGTCGGGTCGCTTGTGACAGTGACAATATCAGAGGCATATTTGAGTTTGTCCAGGTTATCCGGAGTGGCGAAAGAAGTCCCTGAGAAATTCCGTTCGGAGCCGAACACCCGGTCCAGTTCCAGCGGATGCCCGACCGATTCGTGCAATTGAAGCGATACCTGGTCGCCCGAGAGCAGAAGAGTGGTCATCTTTGAGGGGCACGGCTCGGCCGTTTTCATCATCTCGATTTCCTCGATTAGACGCGGAATAGCCTCTTTCATTTTCAATTCCTCGAGAAGCTCAAACCCTTTGCATTCATACTGGCCCGAAGATGATGGAAAAGAGCGCTCATAACGCTCGCGGTGCGATTTGGTCAATCCCAATAGCATCCCGCCGCCGCTATGTACAACAATCTGCCTTATTTTGGCCCCCTCGGAGGAGGCGAAATAGCTGTCGATTTTGCGAAACCCGGCAAAGCAATTCCGGGAATTTATCTTATCGGCACCCTGCGCCCCGATGGTGCTGTCGATTTCCATCAGGAAGGAAATCTTTTGATCAAGGGGGACTGTGAAGGGGTCAATCTCATAGGGGGAGACATATTCACCCTGAGATGCCTTGAGAGAGGAGAGTTCTACTCTGCTCTTATTGACCGAAGCGGAGGCAATGGCGATTTCGACCGCGAGCTGAGCTTTATTTTTGACCGATTTTTCCGATAGGTCATCGGTGGCGGCAAAACCCCAGGCGCCATCCTTGATTACCCTGATACCGATCCCGGCCGAGGAAGCCTGCTCGATCGGCTCGACTTTGCCGTCGGAGACGGCAATATTCTCATCCTCAATCCGCTCCAGCCGGATATCGGCATATTCCGCCTTCAGGGCTTTGCATTCTTTTAAAGCTATTTCGGCGAACTTGGCGCGTTCCATTTTTTCTTCCCTGTCAAACCCGAAATATACAGAATTGCAATAACCGCTGTCAAACCATAAGAAAAAAGAGCGGTGACAGGAATGGAAAATTGAATGGAATGCGGAACGATATAAATGCCCAGAACGAGAATAAAACCGAGCAGCCCCAGCCATCCCAGTGATTTGCCCCGAAAATTGTCGGTTCCCAATCTATTCTTAGACAGAGTGCCGAGGGTGGACAGGTTTAGAAACATCAGGTACAGGAGAACAATCTGGGTTTTGTTATCGGTGAAATCCCACCCGAACGGAATTCCCTCCCAGATCATCCCAAAAGCAAAGTAATTCATGGCCCAGCCGAAAGGATATCCGCCGAAAAAAACCGCCAGGGCCGCCCAGAGGAAATTCCTGGCCATCGGCACCAGACGCTCCTGCCCGGAAATCACCCCTACTGAATCAATCAGGGCCAATGAGGCCAAAAAGACGGCAATGAACATGAGAAAGATGTGCGGTATGACTATATAAGAGGGAACCCCACCCTCATACTTCAATTTTATCGGCCGGTCGCCCGATTCGGGCAGACGCGCCAGCGGCATGCCGTTGTTGTCTCTGGCATCGATATAGTAATAAATGATCGTTCCTCGTTCCATGGCCGGCATCATCGCCGCATAGGTGTCGGGAGTACTATCCGGAATCATTGCCAGGCTTTGATAACGATTGGGATCATCGATATTTTCTTTGGCGGCGATCCAGTGCAAAATCGGCGCCAGCATCTTCTGCTCCGGATTTATAATTTTTACCGTTATACGGTCCGGTTTACCTTCCACAATTTTGGGCACGGTGGTATGCTCGACAGCCACACTGCCGCCGGAAGTTTCGATATTGATCGGCCGCACCATTGAAAGCTGGCGGGCGATTATAAGCAGAATGATAGTCAGGGCGGCGGCCGCAAAATACCTCAGGATTTTCGTAGAAGTCTTCATACCGTTCTCTCTTTCATTTTCCCGGATTCCTTCAGCCTTCTTTCCAGATCATCCTTCTTCATGGCCTCGATCAGATCATCCAGGTTCCCCTGAAGGATATCGTCGAGACGGTGCAGGGTCAGGCCGATACGGTGGTCGGTCACACGCGACTGGGGGAAATTATAGGTCCGGATTTTGGCCGAGCGATCGCCGGTCCCGACCATCGCTTTGCGCTCCTGAGCGATTTCCCTGTTTTGCTCCTCAATGGCTCTATCCAGAAGCCGCGCGCGCAGCACCTGCATCGCTTTCACTTTATTTTTCAACTGTGATTTTTCATCCTGGCAGGTGACCACCGTGCCGGTGGGGAGATACGTTAGTCGCACCGCCGAATCGGTCGTATTGACCGATTGCCCCCCGGGGCCGGAGGAACGATAAACATCGACTTTCAAATCCTTCTCTTCAATCTTTATATCTACTTCCTCGGCCTCCTGCAAAACCGCCACGGTGGCGGCGGAGGTATGAATCCGCCCCTGAGCTTCGGTCTGCGGGACACGCTGCACCCGATGTACCCCCGACTCGAATTTCAGTTCCCCGTAGGCCGATTCCCCCTTAATCAAGAAAATAACTTCCTTAAGACCGCCGATACCGGTCGGATTGGAGGAAAGGAGATCGACTTTCCAGCCCCGGCGCTCGGCATAGCGGGTATACATACGGTATAAATCGGCGGCAAAAATGGCCGCTTCATCACCGCCGGTGCCGGCCCGGATTTCGAAAATGGCATTCTTGGAATCATGGGGATTGCGCGGGACAAGCAGAAGGTTCAGCTTGCTTTCCAACTCCGGAAGGCGGGCAGTGCATTCATCCAATTCCTGTTTGGCCATCTCTCGCAGATCGGAATCCTCCGATTCGGCCAGGATCTCCTTGGCCTCATCGATACTTTTCAGGCATTCCCGATAAATCCGCCCGGTCATAAGAATTTCCTCGACCTGCCGCCGTTCCTGCGAGACCGCTTTGAGACGCGCCTGATCAGTCAGAATCTCCGGTTTCATCAGGTCGTTATTCAACTCTTCCAGGCGCTTTTCCAAATTTTCTATAATCGCAAGCATATATTTATCTCAGGTTAAAGAAAGCAGGTCAGAAATAAATGTTTTTGGAAGCTAAAGGCAAGTCTTTTTGACGGCCAGCTTTGACTCGGTAATCCCGAGCGCCGTCTCGAGCGCCACGATAGCCACTTCCATCTGCTCGGGAGAGGGTTCGCGGGTCGTGATCCGCTGGAGCCAGAGCCCGGGTTGGATCAATAGCTTGGTGATTTTGTTATCACGCGTTTTCCCGGAAAGCTTCAAAAGCTCATAAGCGCCGCCCGCCACTAAAGGGAGAAGCAGGAAATGCATCAGGAATCGCTTGGCCAGCGCCGGCGGGACACCGACAATAACGGCATAGAGTGAATCGGTGAAAGAATAAATAAGAATGGCAAAGAGAGCGACTATCAGAATGAAACTGGTCCCGCAGCGCGGATGGAAAGTGGAAAAGCGCGCCACATTATCGATCGTCAACTCCTCGCCGGTTTCATAAGCATAGATTGATTTATGTTCGGCGCCGTGATACTGAAAAACCCGCCTGAATTCACGGAACTGCGAAATCCCCCAGACATAAAGCAGAAACAGCAACACCCGGATTCCACCGGCGACCAGATTAAAGGCGATCGCATCACGCTGGACATTCAGGAGCGAGGAAATCGCTAGGGGGAGAAAAAAGAAAATGAGTATTCCCAGGCCAAGGGCAAAAATCACTGTCCCGATCAGCACCAAATTACTTGATTTCCGCTCTTTGGGGACATAAACCTGGCCATTGGCCAGTGCCTCGCTTTTTTCGATTTCTTTGACCGCGATATCGGCCGAAAAATTTAGGGTTCTGATACCTATAATGAGCATTTCGAAAAAAGTAATAATGCCCCGGAGCACCGGCCAGGCAAGTATCTTGTATTTCTTGGTGAGCGAAATGGACTCTTCCGATTTGACCAGAATTTCGCCGGTGGAAATGCGGACTGCGGTCGCCACGCGATCTTTCGACCGCATCATCACACCCTCAATTACCGCCTGTCCGCCAACGCTTAAATCGGGCATCAATACCTCATTGAGTTACATGCTTGCTGTCAGTTCTTCGACAAAAACCAAACAATATACGCATCCCCCTTCCATATCTTGGGGAATTAAAGATTTATTCCGACTACGCGCTTTTCGGCTTCTTGGCCGCGGCGGGCTTGGTTTCGCCCTTTTTCTCCTTGTCCATGCCGTATTTCCGGCGGAACCGCTCGATCCGTCCGGCGGTGTCGACCAGTTTCTGGCGGCCGGTGAAAAACGGGTGGCAGTTGGAGCAGATTTCAACCTTGAGATCCTTGACCGTGGAGCGGGTTTTGATCACGTTCCCACAGGCGCAGGAGACCGTGGTGTCAAAATACTTGGGATGAATTTTCTCTTTCACTTCTTTATCCTTTATTAGCAAATCACTATCTCCAAACGAATTCAAACGATAATTATAACATATAAGTTCCATCCTGGCAAGGAAAATCAGGAGTTTGCCCCCCAGCCCGTTTCAAAGGGTGAGTTGTATGGCACGTGCCCCGCGCTCGTGCCATTCCTATATGCCATAACATATTACGGTGCTCGCACGCATGCGTGCACGCCTCGAGGGTGAAGCCGTGAGCGGGTGGCCCGGACATTCGTCCGGATTTTTTCCGTCGTCATCCAACCCGTCCTAGGTGACAGGTTAGTCACACTAAATAGATGCGTTTATATGCCTTTATTAATCTGGTGAGGGAGGTTATTCATTTCACTGTTGCGTCAGGTCCTAGGTTTCGCGCCGGCGAAAGCGAGACCTGACGCCTCCAAAGAACCTTGACAAATACATCTCCAGAGTGTAAATTACCTGCATGGGCCTTCGCTATCCCGACCAGAAAAATCATTCCTGCTTCTTTGTCACCTCTTCTTTTTCGTCACGAATCAAGTTTGGACTAGTTGAGGGTGTATATGAAATGCTGATAGACTCCCTTCTATTCTATAAGGAGAAATTTGGAGCGAAAATCGCCGCATACACTTTGATGCCGAGCCATATTCATTTAATCCTCTTTATTGATGGAGCCCAATTGCCGCATTTCATGCGCGACTACAAAATATTTACTGCGCAGGAAGGGGTTAGAAAGCTGCTTATCAAAATGCCGCATCTCTGGATGCCGCGCCATGATCGGGTAGCGATTTCAGATGAGCGTATCTTCAGAGTGAAGTTGGATTACATTCATAATAATCCGGTTACCGCCGGATTGGTAGAGAAGCCGGAGGATTGGCCATGGTCAAGCGCGGAGGCATATGTGAAGGGAGTGGATAGATACGGATTAGTGTGGAAAGATTGGTGAGGGGGAGGCGTCAGGTCTCGCTTTCGCTGGCGCGAAACCTAGAACCTGGCGCAACATAGAATGATGTTCTAAAATGGCTTGAATCGAAGAACAATAAAGCAGAAAAACAAAAGCGATTGGAATTTAGTTTCGAAATAGATATATTGCTTAATGTTGATTTTGAGAGGACTATTTTGGAGCATTAGTGGACATGCATAGCGCGGTTACGCATAAGTCATATCATGAATGAAAAAAGAAAACATATAAACCGCAAAGGCACAGAATACAAAAAAGCTGCTTATCCAAAAACAGATGCAGCAGAAGTAACCGCTATCAAGATTTTTGAAGGTTTAATTGATGAAAATAGAGTTAAAACCCATATAGCTAAAAGAGATAAATACCCAAATACTGACGGATATATTGAACCTGTCGATGCAGAAAATCGCTCTATTGGAACGATACATGTACAAGTAAAAACACTATCAGATGCAGATATAAAACGAGGTGGTTATTCTTCAGATGAAGGATTTCTTGGCCATTGCAAAGATGCCTTAGAACCATCTATTTTGGTTGGAGTGGATATTCAAAATGAGATTGCATATTGGAATGAAGTCACCGCTAAAATGGTAGAGAATTTGGAGAAAGAAGGATCTTTAACAGTTAAGCTTCCCGTAAGAAATGTTATTTCAAAATCGGAACAAAATTATTATGAATCCTGGGTAATAATTCTTAATAACAGAAAGCAGGTAATAAAATTATTTAGTGAACTCGAAGACGATGCCGCGCGAATTCGTCTTGTACAAAAGATTTTGAGTGAGAACTTGGGAGGAATTAGACTTGATGACGACATAAATGTAGAAAAAATCCAGGAGTTTTTGGATGAGTACAACAATCTAATGTCATCAAAGTTTAGAATTATATCAAGACTGTACTATCCCAATGCTCGCAAATATGGATTTGCATATACTCATTATGACGAGAAGCATTTAAGTTATGTTATTTATGAAATCCCTAAGGATTCAACTGATCTTGATATAAAGAAAATTCCCGACTCGTTTATTGATAAAATGGTGAGCAAGGGGCTTAGGGCGGTAACTCATTTTGGTATTAATCCCGTAGAAACAGACCCCAGAACCTATGCACAAGAACTTGTCAGGGAAGACCTGATTCATATTATTGAAAGAGGAGGTCTTGGTTTCAAAAATGATTATCTAGCAAGAGAGTTGATTTTTGATATATTGAATAAGTCACATTATAAATTTGGCCTCGAAAAAAAGGATAAATATACTATAGATGAAATACTCTTCGGCTTTAATAAATTCTTGCCAAGATGGATAATTAATATTATAAATTTATGCAATGATAGTCAAAGGCAAGGTCATAAAAATTCTTATACTTCTAAGCAATATTTTGATATTAATAGTGCAGATATTCTAATCCCAAAAGCTACAGTTGATAAAGTACATGATATCACCATAAAACAAATTGCTGACAATTCTCCATTTATGCTAAACTTCCCCATCGGTCACGACGATTATCCAATTAACTTATTCTTATCATCGTTAGAAGATTTTAGGAATAGAGGTGTTATTGAGGTTGAAAGACTGTATCCAAAATATGACTATAATCGGAACAGGCAATCAAGATGGATTTATAAATGGTTAGCACCGGCTGATTTATTGAGTAAAGTAAAGACATATTTTGCCTATTTGCCAATTGCTTTTAATTCAATTATACATGAAAATTTTCCAATGTTAGAAGATAAATTTCATTATGCATCCGACTTTAATAGACAGGTTGTCAAAGTTGTTGCGCATGAGGAGTGTAATGAAATGAGTGACTGGCCGAGTATAATATATTTTAATCTTCTGTGTTTAGATGAAAATCATGAAATTACAATTGATGTATATATGGAAGATGATAAATCTGCGCCTCAATTGGATTATTCTAAGTTTGATAAAGAAATAATTATAGATTCCAAAAGGTACCGACTTGTCTCGAGTTCAAATCTTTCAGCTGACATCTTTTTCAATCCACTTCCATTATATCGTTCAATATTGAAACTACTAAAAGTAAAGTCTGGGGCATTATTCGATGAATGGAATAATGAAAAGCATAGTTAATCCATTAAATATTGTGCCAGATTTGTGCCAAATTCCCGCGCCGTCAGGAGTCCCTCCTGACGGAAAACCATAATTCCCCCTCTGTCTCGGCGGCTGCGGGATGCGCTGGACGGCCTCGATTACAAAATCCACATCGATTCGATGGTGATTTCCCCCTGCCCCCCTGATATATAGCATGAATGTTAATATGTCTATTTCCAGAATGAAATCTATCGCGATTCCCTTCGCGGAATTTATCACCGGAGGAACGCATGCCGCAAAATCACTACAAGATCGCTACAACTGAATACAAAAATGAAGAAACGAACTCCCCGGTCCCGGTTCAACTCATTCCGCCTAACTCATTGTTTCCCAAGCGGCCACAATGGGGCGCCATATTTTCTTCGGCGGGTGAATCCAATAATGCCGCATTTTTCCGCCATCGCCCGCGTGCCCAATTACCGCCTGCGAAATAAATCAATAAATATCGAAACGAAAAAACAAACCCAAATTGTGACCCCCTTGTCTTTTCGTCTTACTCTTTGCCATGCATGCAATTCGGGCCAAAATAAATCTGCCCGGGAGAGACGAAAAATTTTGAAAAGCAAACCCAATTTCTGTTATTTCCTTGCTATACATACGTTTGACTTGCTTTATTTTGGCTTCGCTTTCTTGCACCCAAATTCAATCTCTTGCGGCACAACCGTTTTAGTGGATCATTCCCCCTCTTTCTTTATTTGTGGGCGGCGGCTGTCCAGAGGCCATCCCACAAGTACCGTGATCGGCGGGTTCTCAAACCCGCCGCCCGGTCGGTCTGCGAACCGACCGTTGACATTCAATGGCTTGCAAACAATAGCTCTCTGGGCTTGTGACCCAAAAGTATTCTTTAGCCAACTTATGAGACAGCCTCGAGGTGTCGACCCAGAGTGTGAATAGGGCTAACATCCGCCACTGGCGGATTCGCCCCTACATAATTTCTTATCTTTCCGTCATCCGGGCTGGTCGAATTTCCCCGCGCCATCAGTCCCGACCTCTGTCGGGACCTTCACACGGTAATGAATCATGTCATCAACCGCCTTAATTACAAAATCCACATCGAATCGATGGTGATTTGCACCTCCCCCCCTTATATAGAAAGAGTGATTATTTATATGTCCGACAGAGAAAAACAGCTTATCGCCAATTGTGCCAATGCCTTAAAATCATCCGGCCCCAAAACCGACCGGGACACCCGCCTTTGTTGCAGGGCCACTATGCCAATTCGCCGCCGGACTAAAAGAAACATTTTAAAAAACGAAGAAACAAACCCAATTTGCCGACCCTCTCCCGCCTGCCCAATCCATTCTCCGGCAACAAATAAAAAGAAAGTGATTATGTTTTTTGGTAGAACAAGAATTTAAGCGACGAACCCATTTTGCCCGGGTGCCGGGTACCCCACCGCAGCCCATTTACCGTGCCGCGCCGGTCATCAGACCCGCCGGAATAGGCGGTGTAGGCTCGCTGCCCGCCACGGCGGGCGCTCGTGCCCTTTCAAGCCGATTACATAGAGATAAATTATGTCCAGGCAAATAATAAGGGCGGTCACAAGACCGCCCTTCTATGGCAAAATCAAGGATGTCAAAAATCTTCCTGCCCCTTACTTGTCTCCAATCAACTTCTTCACATACTCGGGAAGGCAGAACGCACCAAGATGAATATCCACATTGTAATAATTGTTCTGCAGTTTCAGGTTTTTGTAACGGCCATAATCGAAATCATCAATCGGATGATATTTCTTGGAACAAAAAGCAAACGACCAGTAAGACGAGGGGTAAATCGGCACATGCGCCGTGTACATTCTCACAATCGGGAAAATCTGCCGCAGATTCTTATACATCTGCTTCACCGTCTCTGGATTGAAAACCGGCGATTCCGACTGCGCCACCATGATACCATCAGGACCAAGCGTGTCATGCACCTTCTGGTGGAATTTCTTCTGAAACAGGTCGGCCGCCGGGCCGATCGGGTCGGACAGGTCGAGGAGAATGATGTCGAATTTCTGTTTGGTATCGGCAATAAATTTCTTGCCATCCTGGAACACCAGTTTCGTCCGCTTATCTCTGGTGCCGGCGGTCATTTTCGGGAAATGCCGCTTGCAGACCTCGACCACCATTTTGTCGATTTCGCACATGGTGCACGATTTGACCTCGGGATGTTTCATCACGTTGGTCAGCGCCCCGCAATCACCGCCGCCGATAATCAGCACCTTGTTCGGTTTGGGATGCACAAAGAGCGGCACATGGGTGATCATCTCGTTGTAAGAGAAGAGGTCATTATCGGCCACCATCATCGAGCCGTACAAAACCAGCATCTTGCCGAAATCCTCGGTATCGAGAATATCGATTCGTTGAAATTTCGACTGGGTCGATTCGAGCAGAGCCTTGATTTTGATGGTCAGGCCGCTTTTTCCCTGGTGCAGTTCGGTCAGCCACATGTCCCAGAGGTCGGACATCGAGGATTCGACAATATATTTGTCCGAACCGGCGTTGCTTTTCCTAGTCGATGACAATGTATTCCGCCTTTCTGAGACAGTTGAAAGATGACGCCGAGACCGAAGTGTAAGCGCCCATGGCCGGGAACATCAGCAGGTCGCCGACACTGAGGGGCGGAAGGACGATATCACGGTAGATAACATCAAATGAGTCGCAGGTCGGGCCGGCCAGCACGGAACGTTTCCAGGTGGTGTTGCGGTTGGTCATAATCTGATAGGTACAGTGGTCGTAGAGGCGTCCGGAGAACGAGCCGTAAACGCCGTCATCGAGGAAATACCATCTTTTCCCGGAGCGAAGGGACTTGCCGATAATAGCAGCCACCAGTGTCACCGCCGTCGCCGAGATATACCGTCCCGGCTCGCAAATCAAATTGACTGCGGAATCGATCTTCTCGGCGAGCCTTTCCCGGATCGGTTTGCAGAATTCCTCAATCCCGGGAACTTCGCCGGTATAGGGAACGGGGAAACCGCCGCCGATATCGAGCAGTCGGGTTCTGAAGCCGCGGGCGCTGAGTTCTTCAATCAACCCGGCGGAGATATCAATCGCCTTCAGGTAGATGTCATTGCTGAGACACTGACTCCCGACATGGAAGGCCAGTCCGTGGTATTCCAGCCCCTGCTCCCGGATCTTTTCGGCCAATTCGGGGACCTCGGCTGTGGTGCAGCCGAATTTGGTGGAGAGGTTGACGACCGCATCGCTGTTTTCGACTTTGAAACGAACCAGCAGGCGGACTTTGCCGCGGTAAGGGATAAACTTGTCGATCTCATCGGGGTTATCGACGACAAAAAGGGAAATCCCGGCCTGAACGGCATCGGCGATTTCATAGGGCGATTTGATCGGATTGGAATGGATCATTTCATCCACATGGCCGCCGGCCTTGATTGCCTGCAGCATCTCCTGATAGGAGGAGATGTCGAATTTATGTCCCGCATCGGCCACTTCCTCAAGAATGGCGGGGTGGTTGTTTGACTTGGCCGCATAATGAATGTCAACGCCGGGAAGGGCGGCGGCCAGTCGGGCCAGGTTATCTCTGATTTCCGAACGATAGAGAATCAGGAAAGGAGTTCTCAGCCTCCGTTCTCCCATGAGTTCGGTCACGCGGTTGAAATCGGAATCCTGAAGACGCGATTTCTGATTGGGGTTTCGGACATCGATTGCCTTAATCATTTTTCCATTCCCCCTTGACGCTAATGGGTTAACTGGTTATCCATGGCGGGGAGAACCGCGTTGGCTTTATGGGCGATGATTTCATCGGAGGCAGAGGGGATACCGCGTGAAAAGTCGCGAATTTGCGGCGCTCTGCAGCCGAGGGCCTCTTTCAGATATTCCAGCGCTTTCCATGGGTCAACACTGGAGCCGCAGGTGAAGCAATCGACCGCGGCATAACCATATTCGGGCCAGGTGTGGATAGAAATATGTGATTCGGCTATCACGACAATGCCGGATAAGCCCTGAGGATTATAATGATGAAATACTGAATCAACCACGGTCGCGCCGGAACGACGAGCCGCCTCCAACATGATTCTTTCCAGCTCCGGCCGGTTGTTGAGCGCATCCGATTCGCACTCGGCAAGTTCGGCCAGAAGGTGACGACCAAGTATTTTCATCCTATATCCCTCCTTCTAAGGTAGGGGTTTCGCAGGTTACATTTGAGGCGGCGCTGTTATCCATAGAAAATTGGTGCCCACCTTGCCTCGGTTGACATATTGATGATTCTGGTCAGCTTCAAAATAGAAGCAATGTCGGGGCGGCAGCTTAAAAACCCTTTTTCCGATAATCAGAGTCAGGACACCTGAAAGGACATAACCAAATTCCTCTCCGGCGTGGGGCCCCTCGGGTGGAAGTTCCTCACCCGGCGCCATCCCGACCATGATCGGATCCATCAGATTGTTGGTACTGCCCGGAATCAGCATTTCAAACTTCTGAATTCCCTTTTCCTCCAATTGCAGCCGTTCCTTAGGGGAAAAAACAACCCGTGACTGCCCTACATTTCCGAAAAACTCGGTGATCGATACACCCAGCGCCTCCAGGATATCCAGCAGCGAATCGAGCGAAATAGAGGTCTGGTCGCGTTCCACCTGAGAGATAAATCCCTTGGTGAGACGCGCCCGAGCCGCCAGTTCCGACTGGGTCAGTTCTGAAGCCAGTCTCAGGGCCTTGATTTTTTCTCCTATTTCCAGTCTCATCAGTTTAGCAAAAAACAAACAAAAGTTTAATAAAGCTTCCCTATTCTAATTTAAATTTTCGGCCTGTCAAGAAAAAATTATAGGAGAAAACGATTTTTTTTCAAAATTATTGGGGTCGGGAAAAGATATTGGATTGATGGAGTCGATATTAAAACAAATAACGGTATACTATACTTGAGGTTACTTTATAATAAACCGAGTTTTATCGAAAGGGGGACTTGGGCCGGACGCAGTGACGATATACTGCCGGCGGAAATAAAAATTAACGGGATTCTGCTAAAATCCTTGACAATTATCAATCAGGTTGCGTAAGTTTATTATAATTAACCAATTAAAAGAACGCAGCGACGGAGGTTCAATGCGCAAGCGAATCCTTTTACTCCTCTTGATGATGGCGATTTCCGCATCGGTCGGGGCGGCTCATTTCGGAGTCGGCGGCTATGGCGGCGTCAATATCCCGATCATTCAGGAGGATCAAAGCTCCGGCACAGTATATGGCCTGAAGGCAAAATTGAGCCTTCTGCCTGGAATCGCGCTGGAGCCGAACATCAATTTCGCCAAGTTCGGCGACGCCGAGTACAGCTTTGGTGTCCGCAAAGGGTCCAAAGTTACCTCGTATGGAGTCGATGCCATATTGGGAAGCGCCGGATTGGGCGCGATCGGCTTCAGAATGTATGGGATCCTGGGTGGCGGGATTTATAAAATCAAACGTGATAATGATGATGATATCAGCAAGATGGGATGGACGACCGGGCTCGGTTTTGAAATCGGTCTGGCCCCCAGTTTTGGGCTCGATTTCCGAGGCAAGCTGAATATTGTCACCACTGACGGGGGTGGGTCCAAGAAATCGGCTGCTGTTACCGGCGGCCTTAACTATTACTTTGGATTTTAGGGAGGTGGAGGATCATGATTAGAAAAATGAAATTATATGTTCTTCTCTCCGCCCTTCTTGCGATTTTTGCAATCAGCGGATGTTTGCTTCTGACAGGGACGTTTGTCATCGACCTGAAGATTAACAGAACGGAGGTCAACCCTGGCAATCAATTCCAGTATTTTGAAGCGGATTTATCCAAGGAACAGGTCTGGAAAGATCATAAAGACGATATCAAGTATGTTGACAATGTCGGTTTCCAGCTCTGGGTGACCAATAACGGCTCATCGCCGGTTACCGGGGAGCTTTTTGCCTCTGCACTGGATACGATTTATACGGATACGGCCGGTGTTCGAGACAATGCTATACCGATTTTTTCCGGTCTGATACTTCCGGCCGGGAAGACCTACGTTGATTGGCCGACTTCTCTGATATATATTAAGAATCTTCCTTCCATGAGAAAGCTGGTTGAGGGCGGCAAGTTCAAGGTTTATGCTCTTACTACAACGCTTCCTTTTGATATCACAATCGATTCGGCTACGGTCATTGTGACGATAACGGCCAGCAGTTAAGAGTATTGGCTGGAATTTATTGAACCCGCTTCAATTCGGAGCGGGTTTTTTTACTTAATAGACCGTAGCGGCAAGGATTATAGGACTCTTCCGACGTGTTTCCGGCGCAGAGTTTGTCATCAAGGGCAATAATGACGCAGGTCCTGCAAAAGATAACTCATTAAATAACAATAGGCTCAAAAATCAGATGGCATCAAGCATCAGAATCAAGCGCATATTATGCGTCGCCGGATATTCGATAAGTTGTCTTGAAAGAAATATGTCTTTTCGTAAGTTATTGTTATGATGTCGCTTACAACAATAAGAACTTGGGTGGGGCTGTTCGGCATATCAATTGATTATATTCTTATCGAGGTTAGTTACTCTTAAATATAGTATGGCGGTGAAGGGTATTTAAGAGGTGGGGATGAAGGAGCTCCTTAAGTGAGGAAGGAGCTCCTTTTGATTTGCCCAAGTCTTTCTCTTCACCGCCTCACTGTATCGGTTAATAATCAGAGTTCGGATAGTCTCTTTATCAGTCTCCAAGCCGGGGGCCGATCCATTAAATGTTCGCTCTAGTTGACCGGCGTCTTTCTGCCGTATATATTGTCAATAATGGAAAATCAGCCTGAAAATAAAAAAACCGTTGATCGCAGACTTGGCGAGGAATGGTTGGATTGGGATAGCCAGAGCCGCACGGAATCATCGGAAGCCGAATATCGGACATTCTTGGGGCTGGCCGTCCTTTCCACGCTGGCGTTGATACTGGTGGGGGGATTATTCCTATGGCTCATATATCCACGCCTGGCGGCTATCGGGACATTTCTGCCGAGTCTTTTTTCTGTTCTCTTTCTGGTTTTCTGTGGAATCTTGATTCTCTGGCTGATTCTTTTTGTTCTCTCGGCGGTGCTTCGGTGGCCGTTTACCAGGTTAATTGTCATCCCGCCGCTGGTTAATCGCCTGCTCTCAATTGTTATGACGGTAGGGAGGATTCTCGGAGTTTCTAGGGACCGTCTGGCCAATTCTTTCCTCAAGATTCATAATATGATTATTGGCACGCGGCCGACACTGACCGACCCGGAAAAGCTTTTGCTGCTGATGCCGCGCTGTCTGACTAAAGAGAACAATTCCCGGCTGCGGGAGTTGCGCGACCGTTACCGGTTCCAGATGGCAACTGTCGGCGGTGGCACCGAGGCGCGTCTCAAAATCAAAGAGGTTCACCCGCGGATTATTATTGCAATCGCCTGCGAAAGAGACTTGATATCGGGATTCCGGGAAATCAATCCTTATATACCGGTGATCGGTTTTCCGAATCAGCGGCCGGAAGGGCCCTGCAAGAACACCTGTGTCGACCTGACCCAGATAGAGCAGGCGATTAAGAACTGTCTGTCCCAATAGATTCATCTGCGACAAGGCAAATTCCTTGACAAATGTTGATATTTTGATAGATTAGGAATCCTCGCTGAAGAATGGCGGTGTAGCTCAGTTGGTTAGAGCAGTGGAATCATAATCCACGTGTCCGGGGTTCGAGTCCCTGCACCGCTATTGAATTTAAGTCAATGATTCACAATCAGTTACGGCGGCCAATAAATATTTTCTAGGCCCCTGTGACAGAATTGGAACATCTTTCTCCCGCGGCCTGGCTATGTCATGATGTTCCGTCACTCGGTTACAAGGGAACCAGAGCTCCGCAATGCGCGGCTGACGGACAAAGAGCCATAGATTCGAAGATGATCATCATAGACATTGTGCGCTAATTTCTAGACCGCATTTATCATCTTTGCCTTATATACTCCAATCTTGCAGTGTCCAATTTCATAAACTCGCTATTGTAGAAATGGAAATCCGATAAAGAAAAGGGGACAGGCATTTCGACCGTCCCCTTTTTAGATAGAGGGATGAAACTCGATCATCGCCAATCCCCTTGCGCGATAAAAGCAGCCCAGGAATATGGATGATCCGAGAATCCGCCAGCTCGAAGCTTCTTGATTTGCTGTAACTGCAACTCCCTAATCCGTTCTGGAATTGATTTATCTGACTTGATATATAGCCGACTCATTATGTCGGCCGTGGTTTGGTCATCCACCTGCCAGAGCGCACTAATAACCGTCCTCGCTCCGGCCATTTGAAACGCCCGCCTTAACCCGTAGACACCTTCACCTGATTTGACTTCGCCCAAGCCGGTCTCGCAGGCTGACAAGACTATCAACTGCGTTCCTTCCAGATTCATCGCCGATACTTCATAGGCGGAAAGAACGCCATCATCAATGTCCAGACTATCGGCTCCGGCGCCATGCAAATTCGCGCCTGCCAAAAGCAGGCCGGACTGAAGAAGCGGATTCTCGCCAATCCAGGCTTCTTCTTCGTCGAGCCTAACGGACGGCGCTGAAGGCTGGCATCGACCCTCAAGAAAATACCCATGTGTGGCAAGATGCACCACACGTTTCCCCGGCGCCTGAGCCTTGAAATTGTCCTCGCTGGCTTGAGAACCAAGAAACACAGATGTTGGTTCATCTGAAGCAGCCCGCCACTCGGCCATAATTCGATTAATCTCGCGTCTTGTCCCCGGCAATGGTTGCACCTGGAGATCTCTTAAGTCTCCGCATCCGGAGCGAACATTGCGCGTTGCAAATGCCGAGACGTTATTAATACCATTCGAATCTTTCGCGAGTTCGTCCGGAAATTTGCGACTCAAAGGCGTCGCGTCATAATCAGGATCTCCCAAAGCAAATAGCCCCGCTGATGGATTCGGTATATCCTGCAGCCTGATCAAGTCCCTGGCCGAAGAAAGATGATGAAGCGTATATTTCTCCGCCAGATATGTCCCTTTCTCGTCAATCAATCCGGCCAGCGATACAAGATTTAGTGAGCCGTCGAGCCCAACAAATACAGTTTGCTCTTTTTCAAGATTGTTTTCCAGCGGTTTCCAGATCTTCTCATAAATTTCCTGACCAATCGGTTTATATGCTGCCAAATCTGAGTTATTCGGCTGTCGGCCTGACGAGGCTACTCCGCGCATATGCTCCAAGTAATGATAAACCAATGGATCTATATCCGAGGCGTCGCCAAGCTGCACGATCTCTGTATTTCTCCCCTTGTTTATAATTAGCGCCAAGTATTTCGGAATAACGGAATCTGACTTTATTTGACGATAATCCCATTTAAGAAATTCGATAAACGCCGTATTGGCCGGCAATAAAGAGTCAATCTTCACCACCGAGATATTATTAATCTCTTGCCTTCTCCGAAAACTCAAACTGCGGCGCGATAACTCGCCCTCAAGATTATTGGCAGCTTGAAGTAAGGAGTCGAGTTTCTTCTTATAGGTCCCAGTAGTGTCATCACCAGGGCCCTTGATAATAAACTTAGATATTTGAAACTTCATATACCGAAACGATTCTGCTAGTGTGGTGTCCCTAACGCTTCTTTACAGCGATCGATTTTTCGGAGGATCATATTTGCGTTTTTGGTCCAGCGAAAGACGGTCGGTTTCCGGTTATAGTCTCTGATATAGTCGTTGAT
>JAPLUR010000093.1 GCA_026397505.1 Candidatus Zixiibacteriota bacterium | reverse complement strand
CCGGCGGGTGAGATCACCAATGCGCCCGGCCAATTCGGCCAACTCCTTAATAAATTTCTCTTTGACGATAATGCCGCTTTTCCTGATGTCATAATCGCGCATGCGATATTGAAGATATCTTAAGGCATGGGATTTGAGTTCCTCAACACCCTCGGCGGCGCGTCTGACCGCCACCAGATCGGGGTCTTCGCCCTCGGGAGGAACCATAACCATTACTTCCATTCCGGCGTCGTACAGAGCATCGACGGAGCGGACCGCGGCGGCCTGCCCGGCGGAATCGGCATCGAAGAAGAGAAAAGCGGTATCGGCAAAGCGGGCCAGGAGACGGGCCTGCTGACCAGTGAAGGCCGTACCGGATGAGGCAACCACATTTTTTATGCCCGCCTGATAGAGAGAGATAAAATCAAAATACCCTTCGACAATAATCACCTCGTTTTTGTCGCGAATAAATTGCCGGGTGAAATTAAGCCCATAGAGAATATTGCTTTTTGAGTATAACATGGTCTCGGGGGAATTCATGTATTTGGCCGGCTCACCTCTTTTCAGGGCTCTCCCGCCGAAGGCAATCGGTTTATCGCTCAGGTTGAAAATCGGGATCATCAGCCGTTGACGGAAGCGGTCGAAATAATTATCGGTTTTCTCGGAGCGGATAACCAAGCCGGCTTTTTCCAGGTCTTTGGGGAAAAGATCTTTCCTTATTGCATAATTCAGAAGGCCATCCCATTCCTCGCCGGCGATGCCTATCTGGAACAGGGCGATGGATTCATCACTGAGGCGGCGTTTCTCTTTCAGATATTTCATTACCAGATCGCGGTATTTTTCCCCGCGAAGCAGGCCGCGGAAATACTCAAGGGCGACCTGATGCGCATAATGCAACCGTTCCAGTTCCTCCCGTGAGGAGGTGTCCTCACGTTTTTCGGGAATGGTGATACCGACGCGTTTGGCGAGATGGCGCACCGCTTCCACGAAAGTCATATTCTCGTGTTCCATAAGGAAAGAGAAGACGTTGCCTCCTTTGCCGCAGCCGAAACAGTGAAAAATCTGTTTATCCTGCGAAACGGAGAAGGATGGTGTTTTTTCCACATGAAAAGGGCAGAGGGCGGTGAAATTCCGTCCCCGCTTCTTAAGGCGGATATATTGCCCGATTATATCGACAATATCGCTGGCCTGCCGCACCTGCTCGATTGCATTCTGAGGAATCATTCCAGACATTATTTCAGTGTCACCACCGTAACGCCGGCGCCTCCCTCGTTCCAGTTCCCCAGCCGGATCGAATCCACGACCGAATGCTGCTTCAGGAATTCGGTCAGTGATTTTCGCAGAGCCCCGGTTCCTTTGCCGTGGACAACATAAATCTGTTGCATGCCGGCGATTATGGCGGTATCAAGGAATTTATCGAGAGCTTCCCGGGCCTCATCAACAGTCATCCCGCGCAGGTGAATTTCCGGGCCGGGAGCGGTCAGGTCGCGGATGTTGACCAGGCTCTGGGTGAGAGGCGTTTTCTTGTATTCGGTTATTTTTCGCAGGTCGTTAATATCGACGCTGCTCAGGATATTTCCAATACGTACTTTCGCCTTGTTGTCACCGACCAGTTCCACCAATTCGCCCTCCCTGCGAAGCGACTCTATGATGACCATATCGCCAGGTTGCAATTTCTCCGCCGAAACCGGCCGGGGAATATGTTTGGCTTTCAGATGCTCCAGTTCATCTTTTTTCTCTTTAAGAAATTTATGGGCATGTTTGACCGATTCTTTGGAGGCTCGGCTTTCGCGGATTTCTTTAACGATCCTTTCCACATCGACTCTGACGCCGCTTAAGATGGACTCCAATTCATGCAGGTGTTGCTTCTTGGCCTCGCCGATTTCCTCTTTGAGATTCTCAATCTGGCTATGATAATATTTTTCCAATTGAGAAGTGCTCTTCAGTTTATCTTCAAGGGTGTTTTTGTCCTCTCTTAAGACCTTCAGTTCTTTTTCCAGCGATTCGATCAGGCCGGTGAGAGAGCGTTCCCCTTTTCCCAGAAGCTGTGAGGCATTATCGGCGATGTCGGCGGGCATCCCGAGCCGCCGGGCAATCTCGACGGCATAGGAAGCCCCGGGGATTCCGGTCAGGAGTCGGAAGGTGGGTTTAAGTGAAGCCCGGTCAAATTCAAAGGAGGCATTTTCTATTTCCGGGTACAGCATCGGCATCGTTTTCAGCTGAGAGTAATGGGTCGTGACAATAGCTCGGGCCTTAAGCCTGATCATTTTGAGGAGAATGGATTCGGCCAGGGCCGCTCCCTCCTTGGGATCGGTCCCGGCGCCGATCTCATCAAGCAGGATCAGTGAATCGGGGCCGGCATGATGAACGGCAAAAATGATTTGCCGGATATGTGATGAAAAGGTCGAAAGAGAAAGTTCAATCGATTGCTCATCGCCGATATCGGCGAAAATATTTCTAAAGAGCCCAATTTCCGATTTTTCATCGGCCGGAATAAGCAGCCCCGACTGGGCCATCAGAATCAGCAGCCCCACGGTTTTGAGCAGGACGGTTTTGCCGCCGGTATTGGGGCCGGTTATAATCAGCGCCAGACGGCCGTTGTCCAGAGAGACGTTACAGGGGATGATGGTATCTTTCTCCTCGGTATAGTACATCAGAAGGGGATGGCGGGCGCTGAAAAGTTGAAAGCGACTGGCGCCATCCACTGTCGGTTTACGGCCGCCGATTTTGATGGCCAGATTGGCGGCGGCATGAATGGCATCAAGCTTTCCGACAAGGTCGATATTTTTCAACAATCGTTCCGCCGCGGCTCCAATCATGGCGGTAATGTACCTGAGAATGCGGTCGATTTCCAGACGCTCATCCTGCAGGAGAAGCCCCAGATTATTATTCATCTCGATGACATCATTGGGCTCCACAAACAGGGTCGCACCGGATTGAGAGCGGTCATGGATGATTCCAGAATCGGCGCGGAACTGCCCGGAGATGACCGGAATGACATAGCGGCCGTCCCTCTGCATAATGGTATCATCCTGCCATCCGGGAGTTTTGTGACGGGTGGAGAGGATTTTGTCCAGACGATTCGTAATCTTTCTTCTCAGGTCGGCTATTTCCATCCGGATCTTTTTAAGCTCCGGTGAGGCGCCATCCAATATGGAACCGTCATGGTCGATCGCCTTAACAATCTCTTTCCGGATTTCCGGGAAAGGATGAATCTGCGACAGATAGCCATCGATAAGCGGGAATTTTTCTCTTTCGGTCTTGGCGTAATCGTGAAGGGCGCTGCAAACCTCAATCAGTTCCTTGACCCAGAGAAGCTCCTCCGGTTCCAGAAATATCCCTTGAGCCCGGGAGTTATTAATCAAGACCGTGACATCCTCGGTTCGATAAAGGGGGAAAGCCTCGCTGAACTGCACGATATCTTTCATCTGCGAAATTTCCTCCATCCGGCTCCGAATGACAGGAATATCGAAAAGAGGAGAGAACTCGATTATCCGCTCCATTCCGTAGGGTGTCAGGCAGAGCCCCTTAAGAATGGATAGGATCTTGGGGAACTCCAGAACTTCCAATGTATGACTATCAAATCCTGCCATAATCAATAATAAAAAAGCCGGCTTAGGCCGGCTGAAATATAAGCGGTTGTGGTCGAATTGAAAACAGCTTTATTGAGGTCTATATCTTTCTTTCCTCGGATCCGAAGAAACGATCGATCTGATAAACGACGCGGTAGACCTGCTCGCGCGATTTAGCCAGCGCCTCGCGTTTGGCCGGCGTGGTCTTGGCCGATGGTTCCTGAAGAAGAGTATTTTCGACTTTCTGCATAAACTCCCTGTTGCCGGGGTGAAGACTGGATGAACCCTCATAAATTGCCGGCAGAGTCCTGGCAAAAGTCGTCCCCAGAAATGAATTTTCGAAATCGACATAGAATTTATCCGGCATGGGGAAGAGGAAAACCATGAAGATCATAAAACTGATGACGACCCAGCCTCTGATGGCGCCGACCAGCGCTCCTCCGACCTGATCCTTTTTGCCCAGTTTCTGCAGATTGGCAATTCTATAGAACATGATTCCCAGAAGTTTGAACACCGCATAGACCAATCCCAGCAGAACCACAAAGGAAAGAATGGCGGTGGCCAAAGGAGAGCCTCCGATTTTGGCATAGATTTTGGTGGCAATAATATCAATATAGTTGAACGAGACTATAACCGTTGCGGTCAGGGCGGCCAGGGCCATCAATTCCCGCACCAATCCTTTTTTGGAACCGATGATAATGGCTGCGACCAGCAGGACCAAGAGCACAATATCAATCCAATTCATCGATTAACTCCTTGTTAATGTCCGTTGTTTCTGACTCAGTCCCTGTTATTTTTTGTCCCCGGAGAGGATTTCTGCAACCAGCCGGCTGACCAGCCGACCATCAGCCATTCCCTTGACTTTAGGCATCAAGGCTTTCATGACCAGACCGGTTTTGGCAGGAGAATCGGCTCCGGTTTCCTCTATTGCATGGCGAATCAGCCCCCTGATGTCATCCTCCGACAGTTGCTCGGGCAGATACTCTTTTATTATAGCCAGTTCGGTGGTCTCTTTCTCCACCAAATCGGGGCGGTTTCCGGCGCGGAACTGCTCGATAGAATCGCCTCTTCTTTTGGCGGCCGTGCTTAAGACCCCGATGATGTCATCGTCGGTAAGCTCGTCCCTCTTTTCGATTTTTTTGTATTTTATGTCAGATTTAAGGCCCCGGAGGACGGTCGCTTTGAATCTATCGCCGGCCTTCAGGGCCTTAATTAAGTCTGCGTCAATCCGATCAAGGAGTGACATGGGAGCTTAGCCCTCCGAATTGAATTTGCGATTTTTCCTACGGGCGGCATTCAGCTTTCTCTTACGCCGCTCAGAAGGCTTTTCGAAATGCTGATGCTTCTTTATATCAGAAAGAATGCCAGTTTTTTCGCAAAACTTGTTGAAGCGGCGCAGGGCTTTTTCAAAAGACTCATCGTCGCGAACCCTTACACCGGTCATCTATATCCCTCCCTTCAAGATCCTGTTTATAATTTTCATAGCTAATTATTATAACCTTTTTAAACCAACTGTCAACAAAATTATTAACTTTCCGCCCCTAACTTTTTCCAATGCTTTGACTTTTGAATCGCAAGTCCACATTTGACGCATTTGACATGAAGTGAAAGTGAAGATGTTCAACAATTTGCCCGGAATGAGCGCCATTATTCAGAATCAGACGAAAATTATCCTCTAAACCCAACTCTGTCGCCAGCACCCGGATCCGGTTGATTACTTTCATCAAGAGATCATCCGGAATATCCAGCAAGGTCTTATAATGGGCTTTGGGGCAGACCAGCAGGTGAATTTCGGCGCGCGGCATAATATCGGCAAAAATCACGATTTCTTTATCATCATAGAATATCTTGGCCGGGCTGTTTGCGGCGGCTATTTTACAGAACAGGCAATTCATCATTTCAATTTATAATATCGGTCTTCCGTTGCCAAACTGTTTCTATGGGGCATAGGGTGGCGCCAGTTATTCAGTTTTGGCTCAAAATGACGATATTTAAGTGTAATGATAATAAGGGGTAAGAAGGATATATGCTTGCGATAATCGGCATCTTTATCGTGGCGGGCGCGGTTATTGGCGGTTTTTTGATGGAAAAAGGACAAATGATGGTTCTTTTTCAGCCGGCCGAGTTTTTGATTATTGGCGGCGCTGCGCTGGGCACGCTTCTGGTGGGTGTTCCCCCGAAGGTATTGAAGTCGATAATGTCGAGTCTGGGGAAGATTCTCGGGTCCGGCCCGACCAAGAAATCGTACACCGATCTTCTGGCCATGATGTATGAGCTTTTCAATGTGGCACGCAAAGATGGTCTGGTTGGTCTGGAGGCACATATCGAAAGCCCCGAAAAAAGCGCCGTTTTGAGCAAGTATCCCGAACTGATGAAAAACCACCATGCGCTTGGTTTTCTGGTCGATACGATGCGGCTGATAATCATGGGCGGCGTGCCGGAGCATGATCTGGAATCGATGATGGACCTCGATCTGGAGACGCATCATCATGAAAATCTGCAATCCTCAATTTCGCTGGCGCGGGTGGGGGACGCCTTGCCGGGGTTGGGGATTGTGGCCGCGGTGCTGGGTGTGGTGATCACCATGGGGGCGATTGACGGCCCGCCATCGGAGATTGGCGAAAAAGTCGGCGCCGCGCTGGTAGGAACATTCCTCGGCGTGCTGCTTTCCTATGGATTTGTCCAGCCGCTGGCGGCCAATATCGAGCAAATGACGGATGCCGAATCGAAATATTATATCTGCCTCAAACAAGGGCTGCTGGCTTTTCATAAGGGTTTTGCGGCCTCAATTGCGGTCGAATTTGCCCGACGTGTTATTACCAGCGATGTTCGTCCCAGTTTCTTTGAAGTCGAGGAAGCCTGCCGCGCCACCAAAGCGCCCAAGGCTGGATAGTCCCCATGACTGATGAAGACAAAAAGCGACCGATAATAGTCGTCAAGAAGAAGGGCGCTCACGAGGGGCATCACGGCGGCGCCTGGAAGGTTGCCTATGCCGATTTTGTGACGGCGATGATGGCGTTTTTCCTGGTGATGTGGCTGGTCAATCAATCGGATAAGATCAAAGAGGGGGTGGGGGGATATTTCCGCGATCCGGTGGGGTTCTCGGACAAAGCCGGGAAAGGGGTCTTTGAAGGGGGCAATTCGGCTGTCAAGGATTTGAAATCGGAACTGGTTAAGAGGAGGGAAGCGGAGAAGCAGGTGCTGGAGAGCACCGGGCAAAAGATTCGTGAGGCGATCAGCAATTCGCCCGATATGGCGAAGCTGAAGGATTTTGTCGAGATCGAAATGACACCGGAGGGGCTTCGGATTCAGTTGATTGACGCCGCGACACATCCTGATTCCTCCAATTTCTTTGACTTGGGAAGCGCCAAATTAAAAGCACGCACGAGCGTGCTCCTTGAAGAAATCGCCGCCGACCTGGGGGCGCTACCGAATCATATCATTGTTGAGGGGCACACCGACAGCAAGCCATACACCGGGCGGACCGAGTACTCCAACTGGGAGCTTTCGGCGGACCGGGCCAACAGCGCCCGCCGCTTGATGGAAGCCTCCGGATTGCGCCCCAAGCAGATTATTGAGATACGGGGTGAGGCCGACTCGCAGCCAAAGATTGCCAAAGACCCCGAAGACCCGCGCAACCGCCGCGTGGCGATCATCGTGCTCAATGAGGAGCATGACGACCGGATAAAGAATATCGAGGTAGGCTCGGAATTGGCGCAAAAACCGAAATAGGGGCGCAAGTCTCATAGTTACACCCGAGCAAGTCAATCTCAGACAAGCCACATGCAAAATGTAGAACCCACCGCAAGCGGTGGGCCACGCGGCCGCAAACAGGCTGCATGCAGGATACAGCACCGTAAGCCATAAACCTCAATATAACTTGACAATTCCTATGACAGGGCTGACCAAAATAGTAGTATAATAGAATGGGGCAGGAAACCGCGGGGAAGGAACACTATTCAACGGCGTCTAACCCCCCAGTTGTGTGAATAAATGGTTAGCCTCCTATTATCATTAGGGCATGAACAGACCCGGCCAGCAAAAATGCTTAATCTCTACCCGACTCGCACTTTCGGGCACGCGACTCACAATAAACCTATTAGCCACCATTGCCGGCAAACCTTTTGTAATATAAGGAAACGGTCAACCACAGCGTCATAAAAGTCATACACTATATGAGTTATGCGATCTCCTCGTGGTTTGATAATCAATAATATGGTATCCATTGTATAATTATCGGTAACGCATCTTTATTCCTTAATGCGAACTCCCTTAATTCATTCCAGCTCATATTTACTTAATCATATTATGGCAGGAAAGACCTGTGAATAGTACAGGTCATGACAGAGGCGCTTATACTGTCATTCCTAGCCATTAAGATATACTAAGAATCGCAAAAGGTCAAGATTTATTTGCAGCAAAAGCCGTGCCAATCATGGCTGCCAAGATTGGATTTGTTTGAGCGGTGTTGCCCCAATCCATTTCCAACCTGCATTATCAGAAATCAGCAATAAGTGATGTTTGGTTTGTCCAGTACCTCCCGGCGCACCAACAATCCAGCGATCTTTTCGTCGAAGCCTCATCGATTTATGTACAGACATAGCCAATGCCATTATGCTCGATCATATTTATTTGACTTAAGCAATCGAATTTACTTCTGCATGCAATTTCGTTCGTTCCAGAGCGCAAGTCGGATGCATTTATTGGCCCTTGGATATTATGCGGAATACCCGCCATTGATCTCATTCATTCTGGGATTGATGACACCATAGGACCGATCAGTTCACTTGGATTTTTTTCCTCCACACTGACATTTTACGTGAACGACGAATAAAATATGGTATGATGCATATCTCGACAGCTTAATATTAATATTTTAACGCGGAGGAATCGTATACTGCCAAAAAACGCCAAATTTATCTCCCACTTGAAGTTCATCCAGTGTAACATCCACTCGATCATCCTGTAATACTATTTGACGACCCACATTTTCCGGATCCTGAAGCGCAGCCCCCCCCGCATGCGTCTTTGTGATGCGCACTTTATTTGTATCGATTTTGCGGCCATTCGTGAAATAGACCTTGATACGAATAACGTCCGTCGGATGATTTACATTAACCAATAAACCATCAGAAATGGTATCGATGAAAGCACCTACCGCATGCACCGTGGTCATGCGTGAATATTTTTGACCCTTAATCAGATGACCATCAAGGATTGTATTATACAGCATCTTGAACCGTTTCGGATTGTCTGGGACAACACAAGCTTGTTTGTCAGATTCGACGATTGGGCCCACTTCTTTATCAATTACTTTCCGTATTTCATACGTAAAATCGTTAATAGTTAGTCCACCCCCCGAGGTAAAAAAATCATATTCGGGAATACGCCATAGGTCTTCCATTGGCTCAAAAACTTGGTTTCTCACCAATCTACCGTCGCCATCACCATCAATTGTTAGCTCAAGCTCTGATGAGAATAGATGAAAAAAATTTTTATATCGCTCAGGCTGTGCAATCATTAATTGCTCCAATGCCAATTTGTGCTCCAACTTATCATAGAGCTGGATCTGCAAGAGCAAAACAATCATAGCAATAAGGAGAGCGTATACCCACTGCCGTATATGCACCTTTTTTCTGTAAAACAAAATGCATGCCATAAGCCTCCACAAAAATACCATAATCGATAATACTGCCAGTATGAACAGACGTGGGTAATCACCAGCAATATTGGAATAGAACCAGGGCAACAAGTCTTTTGGAACAAATATGATCGCTACAAACACCCCCATGGCAGCCAGAAAGATATGGATCTCGGTGTGGCGAATACCCTCTTAAAAAATTTCCTTAAATGTCTTGATGCTGTCAGGTGAATTCTGCTCACGCTCACCCATATTCTCTCCTTGTTTTCAAACAAATCCAACCAAATAGAACCAATATGGCGAAAATAATATCCCGATTGCAATTTAAGGTTGAAGATCCCCATTGTCAAGACAAAAGTATGCCGTCGACGCTGCCATTACTCCAAAAATCAAGAGGATTCCCAAGGGATAATTGATCTAACCCCCCAGTTGTGTGAATAAATGGTTAGCCTCCTATTATCATTAGGGCATGAACAGACCCGGCCAGCAAAGCTATTGCGCCTGCCATGGCGAGGATAAATGCTTAATCTCTACCCGACTCGCACTTTCGGGCACGCGACTCACAATAAACCTATTAGCCACCATTGCCGGCAAACCTTTTGTAATATAAGGAAACGGTCAACCACAGCGTCATAAAAGTCATACACTATATGAGTTACACAAACTTCGCAGTGGTCTCTCCTTTCGCTCATTGCCGAAAAACCCGACAAATGGCCAAAAGGCAAAATAGGCGATTCCTAAGGCATTCAATACGATCAAGCGCTCCAATTCCAGAGTATATTAATTACTCTAAGGAACAATGTCAAGATAGCTAGTATCACATTTATATTTATTCATAAAATTCACAATATCGGAACCATATATACGCCATTCTTGTCTCTTGCCCACTTTATGACCTCCTAAATCTTTGTCTTTCAACCACATCCTTACGGATTGCTCGAAATGATCCAATAATCTCTTGGAGGCAACTTCCTTAACAGTGAATAGTTTTCTGCGGGAGAGTTTGTATTTAGCCAATTATACCCTCCTTGGCACAAACAGTGCTCGCTATCTATAAGAACCAAAATCCATTTACTTCCACATATGGAAGCATATATATTTGTATACAAATGTCAAGTAATAATATTTAAGTTTTGTAGGCCGGGAGCCCCGCGCTCTTGGTATTTGCCTTCATGCCCATTTTGCAAAATCCACATCGAATCGATGATGATTTCCGCTTCACCCCCCTTATGTACGAGGAATGATTCTTTAAATGTCAGGAAGCGAAAACAACTTCTCGCCAATCAGGCCAATACCTTAAAATCATCCGGCCCCAAAACCTGCCGGGGTAAAGCCGCCTCCTTCAAACAGCCCACGTCCCCAAATCAACCAGGGAAAAAAAGGAATCCTTTAAAATCGAAGAAACGAACCCATTGTGAGAACGGGCCAAAATACCTCTATATCCTCCTAACCCTATTTCTGGCAACAGGATTTCGAGAAAAACTACATTCGCTTCCCATCTCCGAAAAAGTGATATTGGGGAAAGGTGCGAAGCTCCCGGAAACATGCCAAACCTCCATTCCGGCACAGTTACCTCCGGCTTTACAGGGGCCAAATCACATTTTCATAAAATTCTTGCTTAAATCGGGCAAAAATGTTAGAATAAGGGATAATATTTTGACAAAATTAGTCTGGAGGATTGGATATGTCCGGCCATTCAAAATGGGCAACAATTAAACGCAAAAAAGGTAAACTGGACGCCGAACGCGGGCGGACGTTTACCAAGCTGATTAAAGAGATTACGGTAGCCGCGCGTCATGGCGGCGGCGACATTGAAGGTAACCCCCGCCTGCGGACGGCGATTGCGACGGCCAAGGGGGCCAATATGCCGGCCGATAATATCAAGAAGGCGATCCAGAAAGGAACCGGCGAACTTCCGGGAGTCTCCTATGAGGAAACCAGTTATGAGGGATACGGGCCGGCGGGAGTGGCGGTCTATATGACAATCTTGACGGACAACAAAAACCGGACGGTTTCGGAAATCCGGCATATTTTCGCCCGATTCAACGGCAATCTGGGAGAGAACGGGTGTGTTTCATGGATGTTTGATAAGAAAGGGATAATCACTATCCCCGTAAATGTGGTTGATGAAGACACCCTGATGGAAATTGCTCTTGAGGCCGGCGCCTCGGATGTGGTCAACCAGGGGGATATTTATGAGGTGGTCACCGCGCCGAATGATGTCGATAAGGTGCGGATCGTAATCGAGAAAAAATCGATACCGGTGACCTCGGCCGAAAGCACGATGATACCGCAGAATACGGTGCGTCTGGATGAAAAACAGGCGGAGACAATGCTCAAGCTGTACGAGACGCTTGAAGAGCATGATGATGTCCAGAAGGTTTATGCCAATTTCGACATCGATGAAAAGATCATGAATAAGCTGGCCGGTTAGCCGGTCGGGCTGAATCGTATGTTGCTTCGATGATTATTGTCGGTGTCGATCCGGGGCTGCATATCACCGGCTACAGCGTGCTGGAGTCGGATGGACATAATACCCGGGTCCTTGAGGCGGGTATTATAGACACCAAAAAGAGTTCCGCTTTCGAGGCAAAACTGAACGAAATTTTCACCGAGCTGGGAAACATAATCAAGCAATTTAAACCTGATTATATCGCTGTCGAGGAGTTATATTCACACTATGTGCACCCGAAGACGGCCATTATCATGGGGCATGCCCGAGGAATTATATTTCTTCAGGCGTCCCGGAACCGGATTCCGGTGATTTCGTACGCCTCAACCCGGATTAAGAAGTCGCTGACTGGTAACGGCCGGGCGACAAAGGGCCAGATGCAGAAGATGATTCGCGCGATACTCAAATTGAAGAATGAATTTTATTCGGCGGATACGGCCGATGCGCTGGCAGTAGCGCTGTGTCATCACAACGCGCTTTTATCCCGAGGAAAGAGATGATTTCACAAATCGCCGGCAGAATAAGTCACCTGACCGAAGAAACAATTACCCTCGAACTTAACGGGTTGTACTACGAATTGATGATACCTTCGGGGCTTTATTCCAAACTCAAGGAAGTTCAAGCTGAAAATGTGGGGATCACGCTTCACACGATCAATTACATAGAGGCGGGAGACAGAAAGAGCTATCATTACCCGCACCTGGTCGGATTTACAGACCCGGTGGATAAAGAATTTTTCCAGTTGTTCACGACTGTCTCGGGATTGGGTATTAAGAAGGCGCTGAAATCGTTAACCTTGCCGATTCGGCAGATTGCCACGGCGATTGAGACCAAGGATGCGGCCACGCTGGCGCGGCTTCCCGGAATCGGCGGGCGGCTGGCTGATAAAATTATCGCCGAACTCTGCGGGAAGATGGCCCGTTTCGCGCTGGCCAAGGGGGAGGAGCCGCTGACGGTGATGCATAAAGGGAAAGAGAATTTTATCAACGAGGCGATAGAGGTACTGCTGCAACTTCAGTACAAGCGAACCGAGGCGGAGAGGATGATAGAGAATGCTCTTCGCACCGACAAAAGAATCGATACGGCGGAAAAATTGATTTCGGCCATTTTTAATCAGGAAGCGGCGGTTCGTCACGGAGGCAGCCAGTGAGCCGGGAAAGAATCATATCGGGGGACATCATTTCGCCCGAGGAAGAGTCATTCATACTCTCTCTGCGCCCGAAGTTGCTGGTCGAGTATATCGGGCAGAAGAAGTTGAAGGAGAAGCTGCGGGTTTCGATTGAGGCGGCCAAAATGCGGAAAGAGGCGTGCGAGCATATTCTTTTCTACGGGCCGCCGGGGTTGGGGAAAACAACGCTGGCGCATGTAATCGCTAATGAAATGAGTAGCCGCCTGGTGGCGACCTCGGGGCCATCGCTGAGCCGCACCGGCGACCTGATGGGAATTCTCACCAATCTGGGGGAAGGGGATATATTATTTATCGACGAAATACACCGCCTCTCGGCCGCGATTGAGGAATTTATCTATCCGGCAATGGAGGATTTCAAGGTTGACTTTGTGGTGGATAAGGGAGCTTTTGCGAAAGTAATCAATATTCCACTGAAAAGATTCACACTAATCGGCGCGACGACGCGGGCGGGACTGCTCTCGCCGCCGCTGCGCGACCGGTTCGGGTTGTACTATCATATCGATTTCTATCCGCCGGAAGAGTTGATGGAGATAATTACGCGATCGGCGCAGTTGCTCAGTGTCAAGATTACCGTCGAGGCGGCCTCGGAGATATCTCGCCGCGCGCGGGGAACGCCGCGGGTGGCCAATCGTCTGCTGCGTCGGGTGCGCGATTTTGCCTCGGTCAAGGCTGACGGCGATATTGATATCGAATTGGCGAATACGGCGCTTGAGGCCGAGGGGATTGATACAATCGGGCTTGATTCGCTGGACAGGAAATTTCTGAAGGTGATCATAGATTATTATAAGGGGGGGCCGGTCGGGATTGAAGCGCTGGGGGCGACGCTCAATGAGGAAATCGACACGCTGGTCGATATGGTAGAGCCGTACCTTCTAAAGATTGGGTTTCTCCAGCGCACCAGACGGGGGCGGATGGTCTCACAGGATGCCTGCCGGCATCTGGGGATAAAATTGGATCTGAAAGATCAAGCCAGTCTGTTTGAAGAATAAGGGTACATTAATTTGGCCGGGGAGGTAATAGATGATAACCAACATAAAAGTAAAGAACTTTAAGAAATTTGGGGATATCGAATTTGAGTTGGGGCAGTCAGTTGTATTGATAGGACCAAATAATTCTGGCAAAACAACAGCACTTCAGGCCCTGGCATTATGGCATACTGGACTTAAGCAATGGCTTAGTAAAAGAGGGACAGGGGATGCACCAACAAAAAGAGCTGGCGTTACAATTGGGAGAAAAGATCTTATTGCAATACCAAATCCAACGGCAGACCATTTATGGAAAGATCTTCATGTTCGGAACCACAAGAAAGTGAATGGCAAGTTAACAACAGAAAATATTTTGGTTGAAATAATCGTCGAAATGGTAAAAGGGGACAAATGCATAAAATGTGGTTTGGAATTTGATTACGCGAATGCTGAATACTTATATTGTCGCCCATTAAGATTAAATAATTTGAAACCTATATTACGTATGCCAATTCCCACGGAATTTGAAGATATTAATGTCACATTCTTACCGCCAATGTCTGGTTTGGCAGCAGTAGAACCCAAATTGGAGCAGGGTACTATAGATGTACTTTTAGGCGAGGGGCAAACCGCGCAAGTTCTGAGAAATTTGTGTTATCAAATAAGCCAAAGACCTAATGATTGGAAAGAGTTGTGTGAATTCATAAAGAAGCTATTCGGGATCAGTCTTAATGCACCAGTATATATAAAATCCCGAGGAGAAATTACTATGAGTTATGAAGAGTCAAGTAGAGTTAAGCTTGATCTCATTAGCTCGGGACGCGGGCTACAGCAAATGCTACTCTTATTGGCTCAACTTTTTTCTCACCCCGGGGCCATCTTATTGTTAGATGAGCCGGATGCCCATCTTGAAATACTACGCCAGAGGCAAATATATCAAATAATGACTGAAGTGGCAAAAAAGCAAAATTCGCAAATTGTTGCGGCAAGCCATTCTGAAATTATCCTAGAGGAAGCCGCCATGAAAGATATGGTGATTGCATTTATTGGCCGACCTCATCGCATTGATGATCGCGGGAGTCAATTGCTTAAGTCATTAAATGAGATAGGATTTGATCAATATTATCAAGCAGAAGAAAAAGGATGGGTGCTTTATCTTGAGGGTTCAACGGATCTGGAAATTTTGCGGGAATTCGCAAAAACATTAAATCATGAGGCAGAAAAATATTTAGAAAGACCATTTGTACATTATGTAGCCAATCAACCACAAAAAGCGAATGTTCATTTCTTTGGCCTTCGTGAGGCAAAGAGAGATTTGCAGGGGATTGGGATTTTTGATAGACTTGATAAGCCTATAGATGATAATCCTCCTCTTAAGAAATTGATGTGGAAGAAACGTGAAATTGAGAATTATCTTTGTTTTGAAGAAGTATTGATTAAATTCGCGCAGGGAAGTGAAAATGATGACCTTTTCCGCCTGGCCAAAGAAAACGCGATGCGAGATGCAATATTCGAAATAACAAATGCCCTAAAGACTCTGAGCAGACCAGATCCATGGGGGCCGGATATAAAAGCATCAGATGAATTTCTAGATGCATTATTTGAATCATATCACAAGAAACTATCTTTGCCCAATTTAATGAGAAAAACTAATTATCATGAGTTGGCAAAAATAGTACCCGCGAATAAAATAGACGGAGAAATAAAGGAAAAGCTTGACGCAATTGTCGCAGTGGCTAAAATGGTGACAGAAATAGAATAATCGGACCCCGCGCAATGATTTGAGATACTCCTTTATTGCATGATTCTTATCCTTGCGTCTAAATAGAATTAATAGTCAAGTTTCTTCTGCCCAAGAACTATAAAAATTCCCGAAAGAATAAGAGTTCCGCTGCCAATTGTCCACCAGCCAGTGAGTTGATTGAAGAAGACAGTTACCAGTAAGATTCAAATACTGTATATCAGTTGTCCTTTTTCTCAGGGCCGGTGCGGCGGTCGATATCTTCCATGAACTCCAATTGAATTCTCTGTATTTCAAGTAGTCTCTGCCATTGGTGCGAAATCAGCTGATCTATTTTGGCACTGATATTGCGAATTTCCAGTTCGGCTTTAAGATTGACCTGGTAATCATGCTCGGCACGGAGGCGATCCTTAGCTTCCTGCCGATTCTGGCTCATCATAATAACCGGCGCCTGCAAGGCCGCCAGGCAAGATAGTATCAAGTTCAAAAGAATGAAGGGGTAAGGGTCATATGGTCGAGAAAGAAGAAGCGAGGTGTTGATTACTATCCAGATGAAGATGACAGTCATAAATATAATTATAAAAACCCAACTGCCACCGAAATCGGCCACGCGATCGGCGATTTTTTCACCAACTGTAAATTTGCTGTCAAATTCGGCGTCAACGTTTTTGGAAAGCACCTCTTGTTCTTTTATGCTTTCCAATACGGCTCCTTCAAGATGCGTTAGCTCGCCCCTTTCATCTTTTAGAATCTCCCCAACGTATTCGCTTCGATAATGATTAAGACAGGAAAGGCAGATATATTCCTGCGAAGCCCA
>JAPLUR010000092.1 GCA_026397505.1 Candidatus Zixiibacteriota bacterium | reverse complement strand
ACTTCCGAAAGCGCAAAGACTATGTTTCTCCTGCTAAAATCTAACTCGTTATACGACATTAGGTGTCTCCTTTTGAATCAGCTTGTAAATCTTAAGGATACACCTCTTGTCGTTTTTACACACTTATAAAGATATTACCGGGGAATGAGCGATTCACCGGTTTCCTGCGTCTTTCAGATAGCAGCAGAAAGCCGTCAGGCAACGATTCCATAAAAGGAGTCTTGTAAGGGCGGCCGGTAATTTGTATCTTGTATAAAGATCTTTATAGTCAAATAACCCCTTCTTGAAGGAGTTCAAGAGACTTAAAGGTGGGAATTGAATTGGCCAATCAGAATCCTGGTTGCAGACGCTCAAAAAGGAGGAAAAGATGTCCGGAATGAGATATCTGTCGGTTCTGCTCTTATGCTTGTTTGTCACCGCCGGGAACGCTTATCCCTTCTATGGCCCGGCCCCTGAAGCAAAGGCTGCGCAGGCGGTGCCGGGCAGGTTGGTTGTCAAATTCCGAACCGAAAGCCGCCCCAGGAACCTGAGCCTCAGTCAGGGGGTGATGACGACCGGAATGACCGGTATAGATGCCCTCAACCGCACTTACCGCGTGGCCAACTTGGCGCCCTTTCTTCGCTCGCGACCGGCAGGGCAATCTTCCACCGGTTTTGAAAATATCTTTATTTTGAATGTCGGAAATGAAACCGATCTCGCTCAGATGCAGATAGATTATGAGAGACTTCCCGGCGTTGAATACGCCGAGCCCGAATATCGGGTTGAGCTTTACGAATCCCCCAATGATTCCCTTTACCCGAGACAATGGAATCTAACCAATACCGGCCAGGAACACTATCATGTGTTGAGGAACGACGGCTCCAACAATGACCAGTTGATTTTGACCAGGGGAATTCCCGATGCCGATATTGATGCCGATGAGGTTTTTCAGAATCCCCCGGATAACACCTCGACTGTGGTCGTGGCGATTATTGATACCGGGGCCGATATGAAGCATCCCGACCTGGAGGCCAATATTTGGGTCAATCCGCGGGAAATTCCGGCCAATGGCATTGATGACGATAACAACGGCTATATCGATGATATCAATGGCTGGGATTTTGTCGGCGACGGCGATATCGGACAGGGGGGAGACAACGACCCGACCGACCATGAAGGGCACGGGACACACTGCGCCGGTATCGTGGCCGCTGTGACCAATAACCTGAGCGGCGTGGCAGGCGTCGCGCCCGGCGCCAAAATAATGCCCCTTAAATTCGACCCCTGGCCGCTGACGACCATTATCGCGGCCGCCATTTTGTATGCCGCCGATAACGGCGCCGATGTGGTCAATATGAGTTTCGGCCTCCCTTTCCAGAGCCATCTGATAGATGAAGCGCTCGATTATGCGCGAAATAAGGGGGTGGTTCTCTGTGCCGCCAGCGGAAATGATTTTACCGAGAAGATCAATTTCCCGGCCGGGTCGCCATTCGTGATAGCGGTCGGGGCCTCGAATGACTCCGACCGGGTGACCACTTTTTCGACTTATGGTGAAAATATCGAGGTGGTGGCGCCCGGTCTGGCGATTCTTTCCCTGCGGGCCAAAGGAACCGACATGTACGGCAATGCCTATCCTCGGGAGCCCCGGGTTCATATTATCGATTCCATGTATTATCTATCTGAAGGAACCAGCATGGCCTGCCCGCATGTGGTCGGTGTGGCCGCATATCTTCGGGCCGTCTCGCCCGGATTGAGCCCGGATGCCGTTCGACAGATCATCCGGCAGACCGCCGACGACTATCTGGATCCATATGGTGTCGGCTGGAATTTACCGGGCTGGGATAAGTACAGCGGCTATGGGCGGGTTAATCTGGCAAAAGCGCTGGCGGCCGCGCCCGCTATCCGGGCCCGGATTGAATCTCCCGCCCCCAATCAGGTGATCAGCGGTTCGGTTGATATCACCGGTCTGGCCGATGGCGCTGATTTTACGGAATACACGCTGGAATATGGTGAGGGTGATGACCCCATGAGCTGGACGGTGTTGGATATTTCCAATTCACCGGTTTCGGGCGGACTGCTGGCCCCTTGGAACACAGCCGGACTTTCCGGGCGCTACACCATTCGTCTCCGGGTCGGAACGACGAATGTTTCCATGGTTTCAATATCTCTGGCCAACGGCACAATCGCCGAAATTACGACACCGACCGAGGGAGAAACAATTTCCAATTCGGTTGCTATCAGCGGCAGCGCCTACTGCCCCGATTTCAGTCATTTTGTTCTGGAATATGGTTTTGGGGTATCACCGGCGATGTGGGATACTATCATGGTGCAGACAGTCGCGGCTTTCGGGACGACTCTGGCGGGCTGGTATGTCGAGGGCATCACGGCCGGCGATTATACGTTGCGGATGTCGGTTTACTCCCGCAGTGGTCTGGTCGCGAGTGATTCGATTCTGCTTCATCTTGAGTCGATCTTCTCCACTGATCGCGCCTGGAAAGCGAAGCTGGATGGTATCACCACTATCATTCCCAACTACGGAGACATTGACGCCGACGGGGCCAACGAAATCTTGGTGGGGGATTCAAAGGGAATTAAAGTTTTCTCGGCCGACGGTTCTCCGAAAACAATCGGAGTTCCCTCGTTTCCCCCAAATGATTTTGCCACTCCGATAGCGGTGGGGCGTCTTGACCGTGACGATTTCGATGATATTGTTGCGCTCGGTTATGATCCTCCGATTGTGTATGGATATCCCTCCGGCAGTGCTCCGTTCCGCAATTACCTGGGGATTCTGCCGGGAATCAGCAGCAATCTCCTCACGGAACGCGAAATTCCCAAAGTCTTCCTGAAGGATGTCGACAGCGACGGCCTGGATGAAATCCATATTGTCATTTATAGCGGCAGCCTTTCCAAAGCGTTTCTCCTCAATGCCGATGGTTCGCTCCGCTTTTCGTTGACTTACTACTCCACATATTTGCCGGTCGATATGGATGGAGATGGGATTGATGAGCTTTATGTCTGCACCGATAAAAGCGGCCTTCTCAAGCAGTTGAGCGTTATTGACGGCTCCACCGCCGACAGTCTGCTGATTCAGTTAAACGGAAGCTCGTTTACCTGCATGGATATCACCGCTTATGATATTGACCGCGACAATAAACCGGAGCTTTTGGTCTATGGTTACTACGAGGACTTTGGCTTTCAGCTTTATGCCTTTGATGAGGGATTACAGCTGAAATCGGGATGGCCCCACAATATGGGTATTGGCACTTTTGTGCTGCCGACCACGCCGATTTTTGGAGATATCGACAATGACGGTACGCCGGAATATTTCTGCACCTATTTCGATTTCAGTTCCAGTTATATTCTGGCCTGGAATCTGGATGGAACTTCGTTTGTTCCGGGGAACATCGGCGGTTTCTTTGCAACCGTGCCGCAGCCGAGCATTCTTAATATGTTGATGCTGGCCGATATGAACGCCGACGGTCAGACGGATCTGGTCGCCTGCGCCATCAACGACGTCTTTTTTACTTATAATGTGCAGAGGATATACTGCTGGGATAAGAATGCCGGAATCCTGCCCGGTTTTCCGCTGATTGCCGAGATGGGGGTTTCCACTTATCTTCGCTACAGCCCGGTTATCGGCGATATTGATAAGGATGGCAATGTTGATTTTATCGCCACTACGGCTGACAGCGGTCTGGTTTTTGTCAATTTTCCGGATGTGCCTTACGATTCCTGCCATTCGACCGCACCGTTCTGGAGATACAACCGACGACTGAACGGTATCGGTCGCGGTTCCGATTCGTGTCATTCCACCGATCTGCCGGGGACCGAACCACCCGTACCGAATGGCTTTGCCTTGGGGCAGAATGCTCCCAATCCGTTCAATAGCGCGACAACAATAGAGTATACTGTACCGTCGCGGTCGCATGTGACTATTTCGGTTTATGATATTCTGGGGCGGAAGGTAAGGGATATAGTTGATGAATCACAATCTCCCGGAAGGTACAGCGCCCGCTGGGACGGGAGGGATACTGGCGGTAAAGAGGTGGCCAGCGGCGTTTATTTTTATCGGATAAAGGCGGGGGATTTCGCCCAATCGCGGAAGATGGTGCTGTTGAAGTAGGGGTTTGCCGCCAACGTCCGGCCCTACCGGGATATGGCGAATCTGTATTATAACTTGCCTATTTTATTGTTGATTTATGTTCAAGATTGATGTATATGTTAACATTGGGTAGATTGTAAATAGAATGGCCACCATGTCTGGATTATATCTTATGGAAGGGTGAATTATGTTAGTATTTATCAGTTGGTCTGGCGAACGAAGCAAATGTGTCGCAAAAGGCCTTCAATCATGGTTAAGTCTTGTGATACAAGCAGTTGAGCCATGGATTTCTACGGATATAGGCAAGGGCGCAAGGTGGGGACATGAAATTGCTGCGAGACTTGAGGTTTCCAAGGTTGGCATTATTTGTTTGACTGGCGATAATCTGGACGAGAAATGGATTCACTTCGAAGCGGGTGCTTTATCAAAGACTAAAGATGCTATTGTTTGTAACCTGCTAATTGGGGTTGACAATTCTGATGTGCAGCAACCACTTGCGCAATTCCAGTCGACCAAGGCTGAAAAAGATGATATTCGCAAACTTGCACACACAATTAATGATGCATTAAAAAAATGTGGTGAGAAGGGGCCGACGGAATCAACGCTTGACACAGCTTTTGACATGGCTTGGGAAAAAATGGAAAATGTCATCAAAGAGGCCCTTTCTATTAAAGAGACAAACGTGCAAACCAAGCGTTCTGATAGCGACATCTTGCAGGAGATTTTGGAGATTGTGCGTTTACATGCAGGCTCAATTGAGGAAATAAAGAGAAACCTGTCTTTGCGTGAAAATGAGGCAAGGGAAAGTGAATTAACACGCATATTGCGGAGGGAAAAAATGCTGGCTTTGATGAGACAGTCCAGAGCTACCGCCAAGACAAAAAAGATTGAATCGCAGGGCGCACCAAGTGACGTTGCGGAGAAATTAATTCAAGAAGAAATGGATAATGCAGCAATCGAAAATGACGCAGAGAATGTCCGGAAGTTCTATCTTTGATTCCAATCTTTGTAACCCGTAGAAGGAAATGGCGTACGCCTCAAGTAACTCACTAAAACCAATAGGCGATTCTCCGGCAATCGGTCTATTCATGCTTGGGTTCTGGACTAGAAGATACAATGCATGGAGTGTACCTAAACCACTGTTGGCGATAGTTTAAAAGCGAACTGCAATGCTTCATATTCAGCAAGGCATATGAAAAGCGGTAGTTAAGATAAAATGTATCTTAACTTTTCCGTATTCTTGATAGACAAATTTCTCAACAAATGACGTTTAATGCAAACGGCGGGTCGGGTGACCCGCCGTGAGTGTTTCAAACCTGTCGAACCCCCCTCCCATTCCGCGGCTGGCGGAATTCGAGGGGAATTTCGGCCTACAAATCGTAGTGACAAAAAGCGTGGGCTTAGTAGTTCAGTATCTTGTCCACTTCCTCTTTGTCCACATCCATGACGTACTTAATGCCGGTCAGATCGGCCGCCTCATGGGTGAGGGCGAAAAGATCGTCACGGGTGATGTGGGTCAGGTTAAACTTACGTGTTCCGGCCATCAACTGGCGCAGGCCCTGGGCCAGTCTCTCATAATAGGTATAGAGACCGAGCGCCCCGGTCGGAATCTTCTCGAACGCCGCATCACCGAGCTGATGACGCAATTCGGAGGCGGTGACAAAGATTTCATCTTTGGTGTTGCCGAACCGTTCGACATAGACCGGAAGCTGATTTTCTTCCATGGTCTTTCCGATCGTTTTGCCGACCATGGCGGCGGCAATCGGCGAACGAGCCATGCCGACCAGTTTGACAAAGGGAGCGCCCATGGCCAGTCCTTTGAAAATCTGGTCTTCGAAAGTGAACCCTCCGGCGACCGCGATAGCGGGAACATGTTTGCCCTTCTCCGCAAGGCGCTTGGCGTAGAAATAAGTGAGGGAGTGCAATTCGACGGGAGGCACGCCCCATTCATTCATCATCCGCCACGGCGACATACCGGTACCGCCGCCGGCGCCGTCAACGGTGAGCAGGTCGAGTTTGTACTTCGAGGCGAACATGATGGCACGGGCCAGATCGGCCGGACGATAAGCGCCGGTCTTCAGGAAAATATATTTGGCGCCGGCTTTACGGAGTTCCTCGACTCTCTGCGCAAAGCCGTCCTCGGTGACCATGCCGACACGCGAATGCCGCTCGAATTCCTTGAAAGCGCCCCGCTCGAAAGCCTTGATGACATTGGGGTCGGTCGGATTGGGCAGGACCACATAGCCGCGCTGATAAAGCATCTGCGCTTTCTTGAGGTTGCGGATTTTCACCTCGCCGCCGATATTCTTGGCGCCCTGTCCCCATTTCAGCTCCACTATCTGTACGCCCAGCTTCTGAATGGCATATTCCTGCACGGCCAGGCGGGTATCCTCGACGTTGGCCTGAACAATGATGGCACCGTAACCATCGCGCTGATTATCTTTGAAGAGGTTTACGCGGCGCTTGAGGTCGACGGTATCCGCAGTTTTGCCGTTCTGGATGACCGATTCGACATCCATACCGACCACGTTTTCGCCGATGGTCAGGCCGGTGCCGGCCAGAGCGGAGCCGATCGCCAGCCCTTCCCAGTTATTCTTGGCGATATCGGTGGAGCCGATGCCGGGAATAATCCACGGGTAGCGGAATTTGATACCCTTGTCATGCCCGAATACGACCTCGAGGCTGACATTGGGGAAGATCGCCTTGTCGCTATCGGCCTCGATGCCGTGAGCGCCGACGGCGGTTCCGCTGATATTGAAATGGGAATAGTCGATGGGATAAATTTTTTCGGACGCGGTGGTGATGACGCCGAACGGCTGCGGGTAAATAACCTCATGACCGCGATAAGCCGATTTGCCGATTTCGCACATGCCGATGCAACCATCCACGCAGGTGACACACATGCCGGATGCGGGGACAATCGAATCCTCAGTCCTGTTTTTGGTGAGGGTGGCGGCCGATGCGTTTACTCTCGAGAATGTCATTTATTGTTTCCTCCTTCTTTCAGTCAATCTTTCTTTATTTCACAGGCGACACAAGGATCCATATAGCACATCATGTCGTCGAATTGTTCTTTCAGGTAGCAGGGTGGATGAATATTGGCGCAGCCGCCGCAGATGACCGCGGTCGGATCGGTGTAGGTGCAGCGAAGCTGGCAGGCGGGACAGACATAGATACATCCGCCGCACAGCCGGCAGGTTTCCGATTTGATATCGAAAGGCGTGCCGAGACTTCTTCTTTCGCCGCGCCCTCGGAAACCGATCGCTTTGGCCATCATCTGCTCCTCGCACATCCGGGTACAGAGGCCGCACATGATGCAATCCTCATGTTCCTGTTTGAACCGCTGCTGCCGCACCTGGTATTTCGAGGCCAGATCCTGGATGACTTTGGATTGCGGGCAGGTAGCCAGAAGCAATTCCAGAATCATCATCCGCGCCTTCATGACACGGGTCGAGGCAGTCCTAACCACCAGTCCCTGCTCCGCCGGATAGGTGCAGGAAGAAACCAGTTTGGCCCGGGCCCCTTCCCCGATTTCAACCACGCAGAGGCGGCAGGCGCCATACGGCGAAAGACCCTCCATGAAGCACAGGGTCGGAATGGGGAACCCATAGAAGCGTGCCACTTCCAAGAGGGTTGACCCTTCCTCGACCGATACTTCCAGTCCGTTTAGTTTCATTGTAATCATATGGCTATCCTCGTACCTCCACTTCTTTTTTCTCCGTTTCTTTCGGGCGGGTGAAATCGAGATCGCAGCGCAGACAGCGGCAGGCCTCACGGGCAGCCTCTTCCAGAGTCAACGACATCTCCACCTCCGCGAAACCGCGCTTGCGCCACTGCACACCGGCCCGCGGCGTTTCGACCCGTTTGGCCTCGGCCATCATCTCCTCGGCTACCTTGACCGGTTCGATATAGATCCGCGGCAGGCGAACCGCGGCCGGCTGTTTCAGCTCTTCGCCCCGGACATACCGGTCGATCATCACGGCCACTTTCTTACCGGCCGCAATGGCATCGACAATCGTGTTCGGCCCGGTAGTCAGGTCGCCGCCGGCAAAGACACCGGGACGATTGGTGCTGAGAGATTCGAAATCGACCTTCACGGTACCGCTTTTCAAATCGGTATCGATTTTCATCGAGCTGGCGACCGAGATACAATCGATATCAGAGGCCTCGCTGATGGCCACCACCAGCGTATCGAGCGGTACGATAAATTCGCTGCCGGGGATTTCGACCGGGCGGCGACGCCCGCTGGCATCGGCATCACCCAATTTGTTGCGCCGGCACTGCAGACCGGTCAAATGGCCGTTGGTTGATAGAACCTTCACTGGAGTCACCAGTGCCTCCAGATTGATTCCCTCCTGAATGGCCGCTTCAACTTCTTCCTCGTACGCCGGCATCTCTTTCCGAGTGCGGCGGTAGAAGATGGTTACATTGTTGACACCTTCCTGTCGCACCGCCACACGCGCGGCATCAACCGCGGAGTTGCCGCCGCCGATTATGCCGACCGAACCCTTGGCCATTTTCTTGCCCATGACATTGAAGGAGCGGAGGAATTGCACGGAAGGATACACACCCTCGGCGTTCTCTCCCTCGATTTCAAGGGGCTTGCTCATATGCGCGCCCAGGGCCAGGAAGACTGCTTTGTAACCCTCCGCAAAGAGGCCGTCGATATTAATATCACGCCCCAGTGCGGTATCGTATTTCATGGTAATATTATCATCAATAAGAGATTCGATCTCTTTTTCAATCACTTCCCGCGGGAGACGGTAGGCCGGAATAGCGCTGAACATCATGCCGCCCGGTTTCCGCTCGGAATCGAACACGGTCGATTTATATCCTCTCAACGAGAGATAATGGGCGGCCGTCAGTCCTGCCGGGCCGGCTCCGATAATGGCAATGCGCGGGCTGTCGGCAGAGGCCTCGGCCAGACGCACCGGCTCATATATGGAGGGATCAACCCGGTCGGTGACAAACCGTTTCAAGGCGCGGATGGCCACCGATTGACCGCCGCTGGTTCCGGCTTTGCACTTGCTCTCGCAGGGATGATTGCAAACTCGGGCGCAGACCGACGGGAACGGATTGGCCTCGCGAATGACCTGATAGGCATCTTCATATTCACCGCGGGCGATATGGGCCACATACCGCCAGGCCTCGGTCCCCAACGGGCAGGTGGTCTGACAGGGCGCCCCGACCAGTTCTTTGCAGACCCCGGCCGAGCAGTGCTTGTGGACAATATGCTCGAGATATTCATCGCGGAAATAGCGCAGCGTGGATAGAACCGGATTGGAGGCGGTCTGACCGAGCCCGCACATGGTCGTGTCTTTTACCACATTGGCCAGCTCTTCCAGAAGGCTCATCTGCTCCAGGGTTCCTTTTCCTTTGGAGATATCGTCGAGAATCTCGAACATCCGCTGCGTCCCTTTGCGGCAGGTGAAGCATTTCCCGCATGATTCATCTTTGAGGAAGCTCATGAAGTATCGGGCCACATCGATCATGCAGGTATTTTCATCCATCACAATCATGCCGCCCGAACCCATAATCGTTCCGGCCTGAGCCAGACTGTCATAATCAATCGACAGGTCGAACATGCTGGCCGGGATACAGCCGCCGGATGGGCCGCCGGTCTGCACCGCTTTGATTTTGGCCTCGCCGACCGGTCCGCCGCCGATTTCGTTAACCACCTCGCTGATTTTTATTCCCAGCGGTACTTCCACTAGTCCGGTGTTCTTGATTTTACCCACTAGGGAAAATATCTTGGTGCCGGAATTGCCGGGGACGCCTACTTTCAGGAACTCATCCGCACCTTGACTGATAATGACCGGAATGTTGGCCAGAGTCTCGACATTATTGATACAAGTGGGATGGCCCCAAATGCCCTTTTCGATCGGGTAAGGGGGACGCTGACGCGGTTCGCCCATGAGGCCCATAACCGACTTGATCAGGGCGGTTTCTTCGCCGCAGACAAAGGCACCGGCGCCGCGGACAATTTCGATATCAAAATCGACACCGGTCTCCAGAATATTCTTGCCCAGAATACCCAGGTCGCAGCATTGTCCCAGAGCGATCAGGGAATGCTTGATGGCCAGCGGGTATTCGCTGCGGACATAGATAAATCCTTTGGTAGCGCCAATGGCAATGCCGTCGATTATCATCCCCTCGATGATGGCATGGGGATTTCCCTCGAGAAGGCTGCGGTCCATATAGGCGCCCGGGTCGCCCTCGTCGGCGTTACAGACAACATATTTCTGTTCGCCGGGTTTTCCGGCGGCACGGGCCAGTTGCCATTTTAACCCGGCCAGGAATCCGGCGCCGCCGCGTCCGCGCAAACCGGATTTTTTCACTTCGCTGATAATCCATTCCGGATCGATTTTGGCAAGAACCTTCTCCAGCGCGCCATACCCACCCAATTCAATATAATTGAGGATTCGAATCGGATCCAGTTTCTCGTTGTTACCGAGAAGAGTGCGGGTTTGCTTCTTAAAGAAAGGGATATCGTTCTGATAATGATAGCTCTTGAGCTCCCGAGGGTCTTTATAAATAAGGTCTTCATCCACGTAGCCCTCAAGAGCAGATTTAATAACCTTAGGGACATCTTCCATCTTCAATTTGGGATAGAGATGCCGCCCCGGTTGCACCAGGATGAAGGGGTCCATCTCACAGAAACCCTGACATCCGGTGACACGGAATCCGATTTTTTCGACCAGCCCATGGTCGAGAATATATCGTTTGATGACTCTGATGATATCGTTGGCGCCGCTGGCCTGACCGCCGGTCCCGGCGCAAACGACCAGGGTCGGCTTATCGAATTGAATCTCCTTCTCGCTCAGGATGCGGCGGCGAAAATCAACAAATTCATCAATGGTTGATAGTTTTTTCATCTAATGATCTCCTCTCATTCCTATACCGCCTTCCGTCAGTAAGTAATAGTTCCGGCCAGGTCAAGCATGTGGCCCTTGCATCCGCGCCGCGAGCAGATCTGGACGATGCCGCCACCGCGGACAATCATCGGTACCATCTTGGCTCGACACTCGGGGCAATTTGAGGCGCCCAGGAGTTCGGCATGACAATGGGGACAGAAAAAGTTGACCAGTTTATTCGGGGGGACATTGAATTCGGCCTCAATATTGAAACTGCCATATAAAGAAGACAGGCGAAGCCAGCCGTATTCTCCATCCAGAGCCATATTGATCGTTATCGCGGGGAGACCATCAACCAGATGGCGCGAATCCATCAGAGTGTGATAGCATCGAGGGCAGCAGACCTCGACCGGGAAGATTCTCTGGTCGGTATGGATTTCCACGGTATCGAGCCCGGCTCGGGCTTTCTGCAGAATATCTTTTACCATGGTCGTCTTTACCTTGGAGAAATAATGCCCATCCACCACAACAATAGGTCCCAGGGCGCAGGCTCCCAGACAATTGACAGTTTCCAGCGTAAATTCCTTATCCGACGTCGTCTCGCCCGATTGGATGCCCAGTTGCTTCTGGATTTCTTCAGCGATGGCCGGGCCGCCGCGGACATGGCAGGCGGTTCCCAGACAGCACGAGACAAGGTGTTTTCCGCGCGGTTTGAGGGTAAAGGCCCGGTAGAAAGTGGCCACGGCATAAACATCAACCAGAGCGCGTTTGGTTTTCTCGGCAACCATCTTCAGAGCCTCGGGAGTAAGGTATCCATATTTGGACTGAATCTCCTCCAGTATGGCTATGAGTCCGCCGGGGGAATCGCCATGTTCTTCGATAATTTCCGCGAACATTTCGCAGTACTCGATCGGCCCCTCGCGACCTTGCCTGTAAACGCATGATGAGGCGAAATTACAGGTCGCGCACAGACCGAGAGCCTCTGTGACTTCAGTCATCGCAATTTCCTCCTTATAAGTCCTTCAGCGATGTAAATCCAATATCACTATTATACTCTAATATTTCAACACCATTGCAGGAATGATGCGAGTTTCCAATTATTCCGAGCGATATTCCTCACAATGCCAGACGCCGCCATTGGCTTCAATTCGGGTGCAACCGGTCCGCTTTTCACAATTCACACATAAACCGGTGTACTTAATCGAAGTTTCTTCCGGTTTCTCGGCATCGGCCGCAATGGTGATTTCCTTATCAAGGTCGAGTCCAGACATTCCGGCTGAGGAATGGACTGTCCCGACAAACATCTCACAGTAAAGAACCGGCGCCTTGGACTCGCGCTGAACACAGGTAACAGCCTTATTGCAGGTCAGACAGAGACCGGAATATGCGGCCGCCATTTTCCGCTCGCCTGATTTCTCAGAGGGTTTCCCCGTACGCTTTTCATCCGATTGGGACACAAAATCCTCCCCTGCCATTACTGGTGAAAGCCAAAAAAGCCTTAAGTTGATTAAAGCCGGCTGAATTGAACCATCTCTCCCGACTCAAAATTCTCATCACCGGGAGCACGAAGCGTACTGTTTATCCGCCATTATGCCACAGGGTCAAGCAATTGGCGTACCAGCGCAATTCGGCCCTTCTCGCCGCTCGCAAAAGACGGGTTAATAGACAAACTAAGTCTCTGTTAGACAAGCTAATAACAAGTAATATAAGGGCTTAAAATTAGGCTCGATTACTCCCAGTCAAAACCGCGAAATTGGCTCAAATTCCGGTTGCCGGCGGCAAGCGGGGTATATCTATCCGGCGAGGAGAAATGCCCCAATAGTAAATCCCCACCGTATCAATTATCTTTCAGGTATAGCTTGGCTTGGGACAACCTCCAGTTTCCCAAAGAGGCTAAACTAACCCTGGAATTGTCCGAACATTAGTAAGATAACCTGTTTTCCTTAAAACAGTTATTTGGCTTGACCTGATTGATATAATCGAGGTAATAATCTTGAACCTATCCAAAAGACAAAACAAAGAGGTTGACAATTATCCTGTTTTAATTATATTAAACCATGACGTTCCTTATGAACAACAAAAACAATTCGGCCAAGTGGTGGTGGGGCATGCTATAGGTATCCCCGCCTATTTGATGTAGTTCCCAGGTGGGAATACCTGAATTTTGGTATTCCCACCTTTTTTATTTGCAATTTTTCGGGAGCAGAAGGCCAAGGCCAGGTACGGTTCAAGACACCATGTAGATGAGGCGAATTTTGAAAAACAACAACGGTAATAATCATCTGAAAATCGGCGAGTTGCCGGACATCCGAATGGTCGCCATTGGAGATCTTTTGTTCCATGAGGACCCCGATGAAGAACGGCTCCTGAACCTGGTCAACCGTCTGGGGACCGAGGGCTTCCTAAAAAATCCTCCGATCGTGGCCGAGGACCCCGCCGACCACCGCTTCATAGTCCTTGACGGCGCCAACAGGGTCACGGCACTGATAAAACTGAAATTCGATCATATCCCGGTTCAGGTGGTTCATATCGAGGATGACCGGCTGGCTATTCGCTGCTGGCACCATGCCGTGGAGAAACTGGGGAAGGATTATTTCCTTCGGAAAATCGGTGAAATGCCGGCTGTCAGGATTGCCGATGGAGGCAGAAAACCTGATGGGGAGGAAAACGGTGAGATAGTGGAAGAATCGGGAGCGGATGGCTATCTCTGCACCCTCACTTTCGAAAATGGGGAGATTTTCTCCGCCTTTCACGAGGGGGGGCTTATAGAGCAGGTAAAGTATCTCAAGAAAATAACCGATCTGTATCTTCACACGCCCCTCTCCGATCGGGTCAGCTACACCAATCTGACTCACCTGAAAAATAATTATCCGGAATTTCAGACCCTCTTTATTTTCCGCACCTTCGAAAAAGAGGAATTGCTGAAAGTAGTCTATTCCGGCAAGAAACTTCCGGCGGGAATAACACGGGTGCTTCTCCCAAAACGTGCATTAGGCCTGAATATCAGGCTGGAGTTTCTCAAATCGGCTCTTACGCTGGAGGAGAAAAGGCACTGGCTGGAGGAGACGATTCATAAGATGGTAATAAGCAAATCGATCCGGTTTTATCAGGAGCCGACCTTTGTTTTTGATGAATAATTAGAAATTTAGATGCAAAATAAGGAGTCATGGTATGGACAAGACAAGAATCATGCTGAGCGAAGAGGAAATTCCTCGGGCATGGTACAATATCCAGCCCGACCTTCCCCACCCCCTGCCGCCGCCGCTGCACCCCGGCACGCTTCAGCCGATCGGCCCGAATGATCTGGCGCCTTTATTCCCGATGGGGCTGATCATGCAGGAGGTGAGCCAGGAGCGGTGGATCGAAATTCCCAATGAGGTCAGGGAGATATTTAAAATCTGGCGTCCGACTCCGCTTCAAAGAGCGGTTCGTCTGGAAAAGGCGCTGAGTACACCGGCGCAGATCTATTTCAAGAATGAATCGGTTTCTCCCGCCGGAAGCCACAAGCCGAATACCTCGGTTCCGCAGGCGTACTACAACATGAAAGAGGGAGTCAAGCGGCTGGCCACCGAAACCGGTGCCGGGCAGTGGGGCTCGGCGCTGGCGTTCGGATGCCGCCTATTCGGACTGGAATGCACGGTCTATATGGTCAAAGTGAGTTTCAACCAGAAACCGTATCGCCGACTTCTGATGGAAACCTGGGGCGCCGAGGTGCATGCCAGCCCCACCGACCGGACCGATTCCGGCAAAAAGATACTGGCTGATGCCCCTGATTCTCCGGGGAGTCTCGGTATTGCCATCAGCGAGGCGGTGGAGGACGCCGCCAAGCATGAGGATACCAAGTACGCGCTTGGTTCGGTACTCAATCATGTCCTTCTGCACCAGACTATTACCGGCCTGGAGACCAAAGAGCAATTTGATAAGGCCGGGATCAGCCCCGATATGATGATCGGTTGTGTCGGCGGGGGAAGCAATTTCTCCGGGTTTGTATTCCCGTTCGTGAGAGGGAATATGGACGGTAAAACCTCGATCCGACTGATTGCCGTGGAGCCGACCGCCTGCCCCACGCTTACCAAAGGGCTGTACCATTACGATTTTGGTGACACGGTGGGATTGACGCCGCTTCTGATGATGCATACGCTGGGGCATTCGTTTGTTCCGGCGGCGATACATGCCGGCGGGTTGCGCTATCACGGCGATGCCCCGCTTCTCTGCCTGTTGCACGATGAGGGACTGATAGAGGCGGTGGCGGTGCGCCAGAAAGAGGTCTTCGATGCGGCGGTGATGTTTGCCCGCACCGAGGGAATTTTGCCGGCGCCGGAAAGCGCCCATGCAATCAAGATTGCGATTGATGAAGCTATAAAGTGCCGGGAATTGGGGGAGAAGAAAGTGATTGCCTTTCTTTTGAGCGGACATGGTCATTTCGATCTGACGGCGTACGAGAAATATCTTTACGGCACACTGGAAGATTCCGATTTTCCGGAGGCGAAAGTCAAACAGATACTGGCCGGCCTGCCGAAAGTGTAGAATATTCGCATTTCCTGCGGGCGATCAGCCGCGCAGGGCAGCCGACCGGATCATCCCTGCCAATAAAAAATCCGCCCGGAGGGGCGGATTGTGCTCGGTACAGCTCATCTGGGATAATGATAATTTTTCATCCGTAAGTCTTCTTGGCCTGCTTGATAAGATTCTCGCTGATCTTAAGCCCGGCCTCTTTCAGCACCATCTTGTTGACCGCAAAGCTCAGTTTCGATTTGTCATCGGGAGCTTTCTTAAGAAAATCGACCATCACGCCGAATCCCGCGAAACCATCACCATCGCTGACTGTCAGTGCCGGCAGGCCTTTTAACGCTTTGAGAACGGCGGCCAGTTCGGTCAGGTCCTGAGTGGCGATAACAACAATTTTGGAGCGGATGAAATTATCCTTGGCCGAGACAACATGGACTTCGATTTTTCTACCTGCGGCTGTTTTCTGCTGGGCCAGTTTCTGAAGTTCGCCGGTCAGAGGAGACTGACCCACTACCGATATAACCGTTATCTGATTCGCCACGGTATCGGCGGGCCATTCCACCTGTCCCAGAAGGTCGATTATGAATGCGGCTTTCAGGGCCGCCTCCTCGGATGTCTGCTGCCCAAAGACAGGGGTCACGAAAAGTAGTAAGGCCAGGCCTATAATGTAATTCTTCATCTCTATTCTCCGGTATTTCTGAAAGATATGCGTCCGACCATA